>JBEHWP010000048.1:0-15597 GCA_040217665.1 Vulcanimicrobiota bacterium | reverse complement strand
GTCAGAATGGGAAAAAGCGCTGGAACTTGAACCGGATCATTACAGGTCAGTCCACGGGAACATGGGAATTATATATGAAGAATTAAAAGAAGATGATAAAGCATGGAGAGAATATGAACTGGCAATAAAATACAATCCTTCTGATGCAAACTCTCTTTTCAGGCTCGGTGTATTGATGATAAGAGAAAATTTATATGAAGATGCACTGGCACTTTTAAATGAAGCCATAAATCTGGAAAAACATGGAGACCTGGCAGATAAAGCCAGTGAGTATATAGAAACAATTAATAAGATACTTGAAGAAGAGGAAGAAGAAGAGAGAAATGAAGAAGTAAGTAGTGAATCGTAAAAAGTGTAGATGAAGGGGCGTTTAATAAAACGCCCTGAGGTGAAATACACATCACACATCACACATCACGCATCACGCATTACGCATCATGCATCACGCCAGTTACTTCACCGGTGTCGGAGTTTCATCTTTATCTTTCAATTTAGAAAGTTTCTTAATCGCATCTCTGATAGAAGCATAATCGCTGTCTTTAGCTTCAACATAACCATCCACTCTCAATATTTTCCTCAAATCTGTGGTTTCATTGGATTTACCTATATTCAGGAAAGCAGCTTTAATTTTTTTCACATCTTCCTCCGATAAATCACTTCTGACTATAAAACAGCTTATAGGTATATCATCTGTTTCCATAATAACAGTGAGATCTTTCTGATATTTCTGTGCTTCCGGCGAGTCAAAGACAAAACTCGACACAACTCCTCCGTCAACATAGCCATTATAAATAGAAATAATCGATGATATATGGTCATCAAGAAAAACAACGTGGGAAAAATAATCTTCAAGTTTTTTTACTCCAAGGTCAGCCATCATTACCCTGGGGAAAAGATAACCGGATGTAGATTTTTTATCTACGAAAGCAAATTTCTTACCTCTTAGATCATCAAATTTTTTCAGGCCACTGTCTTTTCTTACTACAATAAAACTTTTATAGGTATCTTTACCTTTTTCCACTGTTTTAACGACAGGAATTACATTCAGTTCTTCTTTTAATTTTACATAAATAAATCCGCTTACAGAACCGATATGAGCCTCTTTTTTTTCAAAGGCTTCAATAATATTTCTATAATTTTTCCTTTCATCAACTTCAATATTTATGCCTGTTTTATCGGAGAGATAATCTCCAAGGGCCTGCCATCTTTCAACCATATAATGTTTGCCACCGCCTGCTATATAAACCATCTTCAATGAATGTCCTCCATTGACGGATGGCTTCGGAGTTAATAAAGAATGATGGGGCACATTATGATCTTTTTCTCTGCATCCTGTAATAAATAATGAAATCAATAAAAAAAATAGAGATAATTTTTTCATAACCTGTTTATTCCTTTCCCCTATAATGTCATCCCAGAGGTCTTTTGAGAGGAATACCATTTCTTCTGGGATATTTCAAAGGAGTGGCAGAAATCTTCTTTATGACTATTAATCTCTTCTCACTGCTTTTATATGGTAACCTGACAGGTTTTATATCCAGAATTTCTCCTCCCAGTGTCTTCAGAGCCTGTGCCGACATATCAATTTCTTCCGAATACTTCTTTCCTTTCTGGGCAATAAAGATACCTCCTGTTTTTACAAAAGGAAGCACATATTCAAGTAAAACAGGAAGTCCTGCTACAGCTCTGGCAAAGGCAACATCAAACTTCTCACGAAATTCACAATTCTGTCCAAAATCTTCCGCTCGCCCCTGATGGATATAAACATTATCTAAAGATAGCCTGTCAATTAAATTCTTAAGAAATTCTACTTTTTTCCCTGTAGCTTCCAGTAAATGTAAACTCATAGTATCTTCAACAATCTTCAATGGAAGTCCGGGGAATCCTCCTCCTGTGCCAATATCTATTATCTTTTTATCTGCCAGTTCAAAGCCTGCCTGAAGACAGCTAAGAGAATCAAGAAAATTTTCTCTTATTATATCTACCGGAGAAACATGAGAAGTAATATTAATTTTTGCCTCCATTAATTCCATAAGATATACAGAAAATTTCTCTATTGCCGTGAAATCCGGCATAAATCCTGTTTCTCTAAATTCATTGATATACTCGTTAATATATCTGTTATACATATTCCTTACTATAACATTATTGAGCATATTGAGTCAATTGGTAAAATCGTGATGCGTTATAATCGTGACGGGTGACGAACTTATTAGAATTTAAGTTATCGTGACACGTAACGCGTAACGCGTGACGGGTTTAATCCCTCCGCATCACGCATTACGCATTACGCATTACGAGGTCATTAGTTATGGATAGTTATGAAACTAACTATAATTAAGGGCCACTGCTCACTTTTCACTTTTCACTTTTCACTTTTCACTATTCACTTTTATACTTGTTAAACATAATTTTAGATGTTATAATGATAAATTATAATTTTCAATAAAAACTGATTGATAACCGGTCACAGTCAGGCTGGCCACCAGTAAAATGAAAATAATCCTCGCGTCACGCGTCACGCGTCACGCGTTACGATTCTAAATAACTAACGAAAGAGGATTGCAGATGGAGATTATTACAACAACATTAAACCATAACGTCATAATTATAGGTTCGGGTATGGCAGGTCTCAGAGCAGCAGTAGAACTGGCAGGTTCAACAGATGTTGCAGTTATAAGTAAAGTGTTCCCTACCCGTTCCCACTCGGGAGCAGCCCAGGGAGGCATTACTGCAGCTCTCGGTAATGAAGAAGAGGATAATCCTGAATGGCATATGTTTGACACTGTTAAAGGCAGTGATTACCTGGGTGATCAGGATGCGATTGAAATTATGGTAAATGATGCACCAAGAGCAATTATAGAACTTGAACATATGGGAGTTCCTTTCAGCAGAAATTCGGAAGGTAAAATAGGACAGAGAGCATTCGGAGGACATACGAGAGATTACGGCAAAGGGCCTGTAAAGCGTGCCTGTTATGCTTCTGACAGGACAGGAAGAGTTATTTTAGATACACTTTTTGAACAATGTTTAAAAAGAGGCGTAAAATTTTACTCTGAATTTCAGGTAATAGATCTGCTGTTCCATGACGGAAGATGTTATGGAGCAATCCTTATGGAACTTTCTACTGGAAAATTCTATAAAATTTATGCAAATTCAATACTACTGGCCACAGGAGGTTTCGGAAAGGTTTATAAAACAACTTCAAACTGTTTTTCCAATACAGGTGAATTAGTATCTATAATATTTCAGAAGGGACTGCCTCTTATGGACATGGAATTTGTTCAGTTCCATCCTACAGGCATAAGAAACCATGGCATACTGATAAGTGAAGCTGCAAGAGGTGAAGGAGGTATTCTTCGTAACGGTAAAGGCGAGAGATTTATGGAGCGTTATGCTCCTGTAATAAAGGATCTCGCTCCCAGAGACATCATATCCCGCTCCATTCTCCGGGAAGTACAGGAAGGAAGAGGCATTGACGGACAGGATTATGTGCATCTCGATCTCACCCACATGGACAGGGATATAATAGAAGATAAACTATGGGAAATAACATCCTTTGCAAGGCTTTACGGAGGTGCTGACCCTGTAAAGGAACCTGTTCCTGTTCAGCCTACATGCCACTATATGATGGGAGGAATACCGACAGACTGTGACGGCCATGTAATATCCGATTCAAAAGGCACCTATGTTCCCGGCCTTTTTGCTGCAGGAGAATGTGCCTGTGTATCAGTCCACGGTGCAAACAGGCTGGGATGTAATTCTCTTCTCGATCTTGTAGTCTTCGGTAGAAGAGCCGGTAAATCTATCAGAACATGGTTAAAAGAAGATTCTGATCTGATTGATGTGAATATAGAATCAGATGTACTTTCAAAAATAGATGAACTTTTATCATCTACTGGAAAAGAAAAATTATCATTAATACGACAGGACCTGCAGCAAATTATGATGGATAATTGTTCCGTATTTCGTGAAAAATCCGGACTTATTAAAGCAAAAGAAAAAATACAGGAACTGAAAGAACGCTACAGTCATGCAGGCATCATCGGGAAAGACAAAATCTTTAATATGGAAATCATGGAAGCAGTTGAATGTGAACACCTTTTAAATCTGGCAGACATAACAGTTGAAAGTGCACTGTACAGAAAAGAAAGCCGTGGTGCCCATTACCGTGAAGATTATCCGGAAAGGGACGATAAAAATTATCTTTCCCACACACTGGCTTTTAAAGATGGCAGAAACATAAGGATTGAAACAAAACCTGTCAAGGTTACTAAATTTGAGCCGAAGGTAAGAAGCTATTAATGGGATCGTGACGCGTTATGTGTGAATGGGTGCCTTGATATAGAAACTCCTTATAATCACGACTCACGACCAACTATTCACCAATCACGACTCACGACTCACGACTCACTATTGAAAGGGGAAACATAATGACATATCTTTTCAGAATATACAGATATGATCCGCAAAAAGATAAAGAACCCTATTATATGGATTACAGACTCGAAGTAGAACCGAATGAAAGAATTCTTGACTGTCTGAACAGAATAAGATGGGAAATGGATCCCACTCTTTCTTTTCGTATGTCCTGCGCCCACGGCGTATGCGGCTCGGACGGTATGAAGATAAACGGTATATGCAGTCTTGCCTGCCAGAAAAGTATAAAAGACTACAGCGGCGATACCATTACAGTAGATCCTCTTCCCAATTTCCCTGTTATAAAAGACCTCATAGTTAACCTGGAATCATTTTTTGAAAAATACAGAAGCTTAAAGCCATATCTGATAACAGATGAAAAAGCACCTGAAGGTGAAAGACTTCAGACTATTGAAGAAAGAAAAACCTTCGATGAAGCAATCAGATGTATACTCTGTGCCTGCTGCACCGCATCATGTCCTGTTACGGAAAATAATGAAACCTTCAGCGGCCCTGCAGCCATATTGAGGTCTTTCCGGTATCTCTTCGATTCGAGAGACAGAGGACATAAGGAAAGAATTGCCATGCTTGACACTCCTGAAGGAGCACATGGATGTAAAGCACATGGAAAATGCACTGAAGTATGCCCGACAGAAATTCAGGTGGCAAAAGCAAGCGGAAAGACAAAAAAGAAAATTTACGATTTTAAAAAACAGGATAATTTATGAAAATACGTGATATAATAAAATTAATAGAAGAAGATGGATGGTATAAAGTAACGCAGGAAGGAAGTCACAGACAATATAAACATGCCAGTAAAAAAAGTCGTGTTACAATAGCCGGCCATCCTGGTGATGATATTCCAACTGGAACGCTGAACAGTATACTGAAACAGTCAGGAATAAAATCAAAAACCAGAAGGGGTTGAAAAAATGAAATATTTAGCCATAATAGAACAATCTACAAATAACTTTTCAGCATATATACCTGATGTACCGGGTTGTGTCGCTACAGGAAAAACAATCCCGGAAGTTATGGAAAATCTGAAAAAAGCTCTCGAAATGCATCTCAAAGGAATGGAAGAAGACGGCGAACCGTTACCTGTCCCCCTGTCAGAAGCGCATTATATAGCTATATAAAGAGGTGAAAGAATAAGAGTAAGAATTGATTGGTAGGAGTTATTTCTCTTCACTCTTCACTCTTCACTCTTCACTACCCTATGGACAACCACACATTAAAAGTACTGGAGTACAATGAAATATTAAACCTTCTATCAGAAGAAGCAGGCTCTTATATTGCAAAAGAAAAAGTTCTCTCCCTTACACCTTCCGATGATATGGAAGAGGTAAAAACATGGCTTGAAGAAACAGAAGAAGCCTTTCGATTACTGAATATCGAGCAGATACCCATAGGAGGTATAAGAGATATAAGGGAACCTCTCAAAATAGCCGCTCTTCAGGGCAGACTCGATATACAGCAGCTTATGGACATAAGTCAGACTCTGGCAGTATCACAGAGAATATGGGCTTTTTTTAACAGCAGAAAAGATAAATACAATACCCTTTACTCTATGGTGCAGCATTTAAATTTCTACAAAACCATTCAGGAAGCGATAAATTCCACCATAAGCCCTAAAGGAGAGATTTATAACAATGCTTCTCCAAAGCTATCTTCTTTAAGAAGAACTATTGAAGATCTCAAAAATCACATATCCTCAAAAATGTCGGAGTTCTTAAAATCGTCTCATTACGGGAAAATGCTCCAGGAAACAATTATTACAACAAGGGAAGGCCGGTATGTTCTGCCTGTAAAATCAGAATTTAAAAGCCAGTTTAAAGGCATTGTTCATGATCAGTCTTCAAGCGGTGTTACCCTTTTTATGGAACCTGTTACACTCGTTGAAAAAAATAATAAATTAAAAGAATCCATTCTTGAGGAAAAAGCGGAAATAGAAGCAATATTAAGAAAGATTTCCCTTATGGTAAGCGAAGAAGTGGAAGGTATAGAAGAAAATCTTAATATACTGACAGATCTGGAACTTATACTGGCAAGAGGAAGACTTGCCCACAGGCTCAAAGGCATAAAACCTGTTATAAGTAAAAGAAATAGAATAAAAATAAAAAAAGGCCGTCATCCTCTTATAAAAGGAGAGGTTATCCCTATAACGGTAGATATAGGAGAAAAATTCAAATGTCTCGTCATAACAGGGCCCAATACGGGAGGTAAAACTGTTACATTAAAAATGACAGGTCTCTTCGTGCTTATGACAAAAACAGGACTTTTTATACCTGCAGAAGAAGGTACGGAGATTTCTCTTATTAAAGGCATATATGCAGACATAGGTGACGAACAGAGCATAGCCCAGAGTCTGAGCACTTTTTCTTCCCATATAAAACAGATAGCCAGAATTCTTTCTCTGGCAGACGATAATTCCCTTATATTACTTGATGAACTGGGAGCAGGAACTGATCCGGGAGAAGGAGCATCCCTTGGTATAGCCATACTGGAATATCTTATAGCAAGAAAATCTCTTACCATTGTTACGAGTCACCACAACCAGATGAAAGCCTTTGCGGCACTCAATCCCGAAGCGGAGAATGCCTGTGTGGATTTTGACGTAGAAACTCTGAGTCCGAAATATCATCTTACAATCGGTCAGCCTGGAAGAAGCCAGGCTCTCATCATAGCAGAAAGACTCGGAATTCCCTCTTATATAATAGATGAAGCAAAAGCGAAACAGCCGGAAAGCACCTTTGAAGTAGACAGTCTGCTGGAAAAAATAAAATCGGACAGCGACACTATATCGGAAGAAAAAGATGCCGTCATAAATATAAAGAGAGAGATGTCAGAGTTAAGGAAAAGGCTCTCAGGCAATGTAGAAGAAGAGGAAAGAAAAAGAAAAAAGATAGCAGAAGAATTTCTGGAAAAATCACGACAGATGCTTACGTCTGCCCAGAAAGAAGTGAAAGAAACAAGACAGGCGCTGAAAAAACTCTTCAAGAACTATCAGGATTTCAAACAGGAAGAAGCCATGGCCATAATGGAGAATCTCCAGCAAAAACTTTCACTGGAAGAGCAAATTGTAGAAGAATTTGTGGCAGAAGTGATACCACAGAAAAAGCCTGAACCTTTAGAAGAGGTAAAACAGGGAGATTACGTGGAAGTCATTTCCCTGGGACTTAAAGGTTATATAGCCGAAATTCTTTCTGATACAAAAGAAGTAAAACTTCAGGCAGGTCTTATGAATATAACTGCAAAGATTTCCGATCTGGCAAAAGCCTATCCCCCTGATTATGAGCCGCCGGAACAGACCTACAGCCGCCATATATCTACAATGAAGGTAGTAACAATCTCTCCCGAGATAAAACTTATAAGTAAAAGAGTAGAAGAAGCCATTATGGAATTAGAGAAATATCTGGATGATGCATTCCTGGCAAAACATAAGGAAGTAAGAATAGTTCATGGTAAAGGCACCGGTGCTCTCCGTATTGCAGTAAGGGATTACCTTAAGACTTCTCCTGTTATAAATTCCTTCCGTCTCGGAGGTGTGGGAGAAGGAGGAGCAGGAGTTACTATAGCGGAGCTCAAAGTTTAAATGGAATTTTTCAACATAGTCTGTTATAATAAGGAATAGCAGTTAAATAACTGTCTCAAATATATTAATCGTCATGCGTAACGCGTTACCCGTGACGGGAGGAAAGAGACATTAATAAATTTGCATTCCTGATTATAAGGTTAATTTTTCGGACAGGGAGGATTGCACAATGAATGCCTATGAATGTCAGGCAAAATTATTGGATGATGGTCATCTGGAAATTCCTGAAGAAATAAAGCAAAAATTACATAAAAATCATTTTATTAAAGTAATAATTCTAACACAAGCAGAGAGTCCTGCAAATAAACATCTTGAAGCAGTGGATAAGTTAGATGGCTTACTGTCAGATATATCTGACGAAGATATAGAAAAGTTTGACTGTACAATAAACGAAAGAATAAACTTTAAAAGAAAGCTTCCTGATATATGAAAAAATATACACTCGATACAAATATTATTAGTTATTTACTTAAAGGAAACAAAGATTTATCAGCCATATTTAAAAAGAAAATAGAAGAAGGAAATATATTTATCATAAATTTGATTACTTATTACGAAATATGCAGAGGTCTTCTTGCCATAAATAATCTGAATAAATTAGAAAAATTCAAAGACATATGCAATTCTTTCGAAACAGGATCTATTACTATAAATACAATTTATCGTGCTGCTATTATTTATGCTGACCTGAAGAGAGATGGCAAATTAATAGACGATGCGGATATCTTTATTGCATCCATATGCATGGAAGATAACCTTATACTGGTTACCAACAATGAAAAACATTTTCAGAGAATAAAAGGGTTAAAGCTGGAAAACTGGGTTGTATAAATGGCAAAAAAAGCATTAATTACAGGCATAAGAGGCCAGGACGGAGCATATCTGAGTAAACTCCTGCTGGAAAAAGGATACGAAGTCTACGGCACAGACAGAAGAATAAGTGACTCACAGGAATGGAGATTATCTTATCTCGGCATTGCAAAAGAAATAAAAATCCTCTATATGGATTTACTGGAAATAACCAATATGATGAGAACCATAGAAAGTGTTATGCCTGATGAAATTTATAATCTCGGTTCTCAGAGTTTTGTAGGTACATCCTTTGATCAGCCGGCACTCATATGTGAAGTAAACGGCATGGGTGTCCTCAGGCTTTTAGAAACTATCAGACTGATAAAGGCAGATATAAAATTTTACCAGGCTTCTACAAGTGAAATGTTCGGTAAAGCAGTAGAAGTGCCTCAAACAGAGAAAACACCTTTTTATCCCGGAAATCCCTACGGAATAGCTAAAGTTTTCGGCCATCTCTGTGCAGTAAATTACAGGGAAACTTATAATATGTTTATCTGTTCCGGTATTCTTTATAATCATGAATCCCCCCTGAGAGGTATTGAGTTTGTCACAAGAAAAATCACCCGTGGAGTGGCTTCCATAAAATACGGTTTACAGGATAGACTTACACTGGGTGATCTTGAAGCGAAAAGAGACTGGGGCTACGCAAAAGAGTATGTAGAAGGTATGTGGATGATGTTACGCCATAAAATCCCTGATACCTATATACTTGCTACAGGTAAAACTCATTCGGTAAAAGAATTTGTAGAATATGCCTTCAAGTATGCAGGCTATGATATTGTGTGGGAAGGTACGGGAGTAAATGAAAAAGGCATGGATAAAAGGACAGGAAAAATTCTTATAGAAGTATCACCTGAATTCTACAGACCTTCAGAACCGGGTTTATTAACAGGAAATCCGGATAAAGCAAAAGAAATTCTCGGATGGGAGGCGAAGTTTAAATTTGAAGATCTGATTAATTTGATGATAGAAGAAGATATGAAATTTTTAAGCAGTGCCAGGAAGATTATCAGAGAGTGTAAATAAAAGCCACACCAATGATTTCAATCACCATATGCGATAAGACTATGTCCACCTGTCACGCGTTACCCGTCACCCATCTAAAAAAGGAGTGTTAACTATGAAATATCATTCAATTTTTTATATTTTATTAATACTGATCATTTTTGCCGGCTGTAAATCAGACGGAACAGTATCTGAAACTTCAAATACAACTCCCACACCGGCAGGGCCGGCAATATACCAGTATGGTACAAAGATAATATTCGGTACCGGCGGGAATTCGGAACAATACCAGGTAACAGGGTGGAGTCATCCTGAAGATGGTTTTATATGGACAGAAGGAAACAGAGCAGAATTATTCCTGCCCATTAATAAAACAACATCTGGCAAGACTATGCAGATATGCCTTGCTCCATATCTTAAAAAGGGAAAATTAGAAAAACAGAGGATAAATATTTATATAAATGACGAGAAAACAGGTGAAATAAATGCAATTTCTCCTGAGAAAAAATTATATATAACTGAAATACCTGAGAAATATATGGCAGGTGAATCTCTGAAGATAGCCTTCGAACTGCCTGACGCAGCAAGTCCCAAATCAATTGAAAACATCGAAGATCCGAGAGTAATTGCCATTGCCGTATCCTCTATAGCTCTCTTTGAACCATATAAAACAGGAGAAAGAATTCTTTTCGGCAACGGAGGTAACGGAGAATTATACCAGTTAACAGGGTGGAGTCATCCTGAAGATGGTTTTACATGGACAGAAGGTAAAAAAGCAGAATTATTGCTTCCTGTCGACAACACTTCAGATATGACAGCCCGGGTATCTGTTTCACCATTTCTTCGTGAAGACAAAATAAAAAGCCAGAAAGTAAATATTTATATTAACGGGAAAAAATCAGGCCAATGGATATTGAAATCCCCTGAAACATCACTTCAGGAATTTAAAATTCAGAAGAATCTCATAAAAGATAAATCAGTAAAAATAACCTTTGAATTACCTGATGCAAAAAGTCCGGCATCACTGGGCATAAGTCAGGATATAAGAGAACTTGCCATACAGGTATGGTCTATACTTATTGTTACGCCTGAATACAAAGATGGAACAGAAATTACCTTCGGTAAGAAGGGAAATTCCGGATCCTATGAAATAAAAGGCTGGAGTTATCCTGAAGATGGTTTCACATGGACAGAAGGCAAAACTGCAGAACTCATGTTAAAGACAGGAAAAATTGACAGGGATCTGACAATGAAGGTTATATTCACTCCTCATCTGCAACAGGGGAAACTGGATGCTCAGCATGTAAATATCTCTGTTAACGGTACAAAAGCAGGAGAATGGGCCATTACATCTCCTGATAAAACAGAAAAAGAGATTAAAATTTCAAGTGATATAATAAAAGACAGAAATTTAAAAATAACCTTTGATTTACCTGATGCAAAAAGTCCGAAATCGCTGGAAGCCAATGAAGACGGGAGAGTCCTCGGACTTCAGATGTGGTCTATTATATTACAGTAAAATCGTGACGGGTGCTTCGTAATGTGCAATGCCATTACCCGGCACCCAGCACCCTTAACCTTTAAAATATGAATATAAAAATAGCATTAATAATACCGTGGTTCGGGAAAGACCTTAAAGGAGGGGCAGAGCAGCAGGCATGGCAGATTGCCATGAGGCTTTCTGAAAGAAAGCTTGATGTAACAGTCCTTACAACATGTTCGCAGAGTTTTTCTGCTGACTGGTCTGTAAATTATTACGAACCGGGAGAATATAGAGAAGAAAATTTTATAATAAAGAGATTTCCTGTAATAAAAAGAAACAGCAGAATCTTTGATAAAGTTGTCAGTAAATTGCTGTCTCTGAATAAAGAAAACCTGTTTCCTTCTGTTTCACCGGTAAACAGAGCGGAAGAGGAAATTTATTTAAGTGAAAATATTAATTCTCCCTCACTTATAACATATCTCCGGGATAACTGTGATGATTATGATATATTTTTATTCATGCCTTACCTCTTCCCTGTTATAATAAAAGGCATAAAAGCAGTCAGAGACAGAGCAATACTTCAGCCCTGCCTTCATGACGAATGTTATGCCTATCTGGACAGAGTAGGACAGGCCTTTTATGATGCAAAAAAAATATTTTATAATTCAGCCGGTGAATATGAGGTTGCCAGAATGCTATATGGTAATGGTATAGCTCGGAAATCAGTCATTACAGGTGAAGGGGTGGAAATAGAGAAGGCCCCGGAACGGAGCGAGACACCTCTTATAAAAGGCAATTATATGCTATATATAGGCAAAAAAGATCCTGGCAAAAACACCGATTTTCTCATAAACGTATTTAATAATTTTGTAGATAAAACCGGAAGCACAATGAAACTTGTTCTTGCAGGAACAGGTTCTTTATATTCAGTAAAGAAAACCGATCAGATTACAGACATGGGAGTTGTTTCGGAGAAAGAAAAAATAAACCTTCTGACTTATTGTAAAGCTCTCGTAAACCCCAGTATAAATGAAAGTTTTTCCCGTGTCATTTTCGAAGCATGGCTTTTTAAAAAACCTGTTATCGTCCACAGAACATGTCTTGCAACTTATAAAGCGCTGGAAGCATCAGGTTTTGCAGGTATGGGAGGAGATTCAGAGGAATCCTTTGTAGAAATATTCACAGATTTAGATAATATTGACAGAAAATTATTAGAAGAAATGGGTAATAAAGGATATGATTATGCAGACAGAATATCCAGATGGGACAGAGTAATTGACACATATATATCAGAATTTCAGAATTTAATAAAAAATAGAGAGATAAAAATCGTCTCAGAAAGGGACATAAATAAAGATATAAAAATTGTCTTTATGTACAGGTGCATAGCAGAAGGAGATGCAGTGGGAAACGACATTATAAAGGAATATGACACGTTAAAACATTACGGATATTCTGTTTATTTATATGCAGAAGAAGGTATTTCAACTATTTCAGATACTGAACTGACTGAAACAGAAGAGAAAACTCTTATCATCTATCACCACGCAAATTACTGGGAAAAAGGGGAAGAATTAATAAAAAAATTCAAAGGCAGAGTCTTTATGAGATACCATAATATTACACCTCCTGCATTCTTTGAACTGTACAGTAAAAAATTAAGTAATTCCACAAAAAGAGGAAGAGAACAGACAGAAAGGCTTATAAGAGAAGGAATTTTTTCCCATTATATAGCTACAGGGGAATATAATAAAGAAGAGCTTGTATCATACGGTGTCAGGCCGGAAAACATATCCCTTCTGGCACCATTTCATAAGATTAATGACTTCAATGAAAGGCGTATAAATTCAGAATTACTTGACGAATTATCCCATAGCAGGATAAATCTTTTATTTATCGGAAGGATAAGCCCCAATAAAGGACATAAACATCTTATTAAAACAGTAAAAGAATATGTTAATCTATATAACAGACACATACATTTAAATATCACAGGAGGCTCTGACTGTGAGACAGAAGGTTATTATAAAGAATTAAGAGACATGATAGACGAATATAATCTTTCAGATATAATTACCTTCAGAAATACTGTCAGTTTTGAAGATTTAAATACGTTCTACTGCGGTTCCGATATATTTTTACTTATGTCAGAACATGAAGGTTTCTGTGTTCCTGTTCTTGAAGCACAGTATAACAGATTGCCATTGATAGCACTTGAAAGAACTGCCGTCACACACACAGCAGGACATAACCAGATTACCTTTAAAGAACCTGATTACAGACTTTTTGCATCTGCCATTCATACAGTGGCAAAAAATAAATATTTCAGATATTATCTGACAGATAAAGGATATAATAATTATCTAAAATATGAAGAATCTGTTCTGGGTGAAACATTGCTGAAAATAATCAGGGAGCATGTCAATGGATAGACAAAAAATTGCCTTTATTGTCCAGAGATGCGGCAGAGAAGTAAACGGCGGAGCAGAAGCTCACTGTTTAACTATGGCAGGCAAGATGAAGGAACTGTGGGATGTAGAAATACTTACAACCTGTGCAGTAGATTATATCACATGGGCAGATTATTATCCTGAAGGTGTGGAATTAATTGACGGAGTGCCGGTAAGAAGATTCCAAGTAGACACTCAGAGGGTGAAAGAGAAATTTGATTCTTATTCCGAATATATTCGCCGCAATATAACTACTGTTACAGGAGAAGAATGTGAAAAATGGATGAACCTGCAGGGACCTGTAAGTACAGGCTTATTGAATTATATTAAAGCAAGCAGAGATAACTATGACAGATTTATATTTTTCACCTATCTTTACTGCTCTACCTATTACAGCCTGCCTCTGGTAGCAGAAAAAGCCTGTCTTGTGCCTACAGCCCACGACGAATGGCCCATTTATCTGCCCATATGGGATGAATTCTTTAAAAAGCCCCGGGATTTTATATTTAATACAGTGGAAGAAAAAATATTTCTGGAGAAAAGATTCCCCGGTATAACTTTTAAAGGAGAGATCGCAGGTGTGGGGGTTGATCTGCCTGACGATATTTCAGAACAGAGGTTCAGAGATCTTTATCATGTTGACTCTCCATATATGCTTTATATAGGAAGAATAGAAGAGAGTAAAGGCTGCAAAGACTTATTCGATTATTTCATAAGATACAAAAAAGAAGAGGCCTGTGATATAAAACTTGTTCTCGCAGGGAAACCGGTTATGGATGTTCCTGAAAGTCCTGATATTATAACACCCGGTTTTATAGATGAACAAACAAAATTCGATGCCATAAAAGGGTGTGAATTTTTAATAAACCCTTCTCCCCATGAAAGTCTTTCCATCGTTTTACTTGAGGCATGGAGCCTGAACAGGCCAGTTCTCGTAACGGAAAAATGTAATGTTCTCATTGAACAGTGCAGAAGGAGTAATGGCGGTCTCTGGTACAGAGACTACGATGAATTCAAAGCCTGTGTGGAATATTTATTGAAGAATAAAAACATTGCTTCAAACAGTGAAAAATTTGTTCAAGAACACTATTCCTGGGAGAAAATAAAAAATAAATATGAAGAAACAATAAAAAATACAGAGAAAAATTCTTCCTCAGAAGTAGCAGAGGAACAAACAGGGGAAACACTGAAGAAAAAAATAAATTTATCCGGTTATATTGCAGGCATGTTTCCTTACATAACAGCTATTATCTTGTGTTCATTAACAGTATTCTTTGTAATGAATCTGGGGAGAGCCGATATGAATATTCCTTTTATGTATGACGGAGACGGACTTAATGCTCAGGCAGTTATATTTAAAGGTATTGTTGATCATGGATGGTATGTGACCAATAATTCCCTGGGTGCCCCTTATGGTTCAAAGGAATATGATTTTATGGTCTGTCAGAATTTAAATTTACACTGTTTCTTCATCAAAATTTTTTCTTTTTTTTCAAAATCATATGGTTTCATCATGAATATGTATTTTCTTATAGCGTTTATTTTTATTACCGTTACGTCTCTGTATGTATTTCTGCGATTTAAGATTTCCGCACCTGTTGCAGTTACAGCAAGTCTTTTATTTACTTTTCTGCCATATCATTTCTTTCGCGGAGAAGGGCATTTCTTTCTCGGCACCTATTACATGATACCTCTGACAGTAATGCTTGTTCTGAAATTATATGAAAGTCCGGTAATACTTTACAGAGAGAACTATAAAAAAATCGCTATCTGTGTAATTATATGTATTTTAA
>JBEHWP010000047.1:0-15651 GCA_040217665.1 Vulcanimicrobiota bacterium | reverse complement strand
AAATGCTATTTTTTCTATAACGTTTACATTATCAGGTTCTATTTTTACCAGTTGCCGCAGAGCCATTATTGCAGTATCATATTTTTTTATTTCGAAATTGAGTTCTGCAAATTCTCTTAAAGCTTCCTTGTGTGAATCTTCTACTCTCAAAACTTTTCTATAAAATTCAATGGCATTATTTTTATCATTTAAGTCTTTGTAAATAACGGCTATGTTGAAAAGAACGCGGACATCCTGTTTGTAGTCTATAATTTTCCTGTAAATTTCGAGTGCCTTTCCCGGCTCTTTATTTATCAGGTAAAATTCTCCTACTTTTTTATGTAATAATATGGCTTCTTCTATCTTTCCATCACTGTAAAAATTATTTACCTGTTCCATTATAGATTCAGGAGTGATAGTTCCGTCAAGTAAAGCTGTTATATCAGGATCTTGAACAATATCTAATTTTTTATCTTCACTGAGTTCAGACATACTTATCTCCCTTAATTATATAATTCCAAGGATAGCTAATATATATGTATGAAGAACGATATTATCTTCGTTTTGAATCATAAAAACCCTTCATTAAAGGGAAAATAATTTATGAATATATTTAATTCCTCTTATGCTCATTTGAAAATTAAGTGACTGTAAGAAAATAATTCTGGCAAAGTATGGTTATTGTCCTCCTGTCACGCGTTACGTGTCACGATTAAATTATATGGTTATTTTTTTACAACTCTTAAGTTCTATAAGCTGATATTTTATCCCCGTCTGTATAGAATAACAGTTTGTATATTCTGTCATAAAAGTATGCAGGTTTATCATTATCCAGGTCTATTTCTGTCATAGTGCCTTTTTCTATATCTATAGCACCTGCTCCCTGTATATCGGAATTATGTTCATCTTCTCCATAAACGTAAAAATATATATTCTTCTGTCCTGTCAGAAGCTGCATACGTTCCTTTCTTATTTTAACAGCCTGAGAAAAACCGGGACTGTTTCTGAAAGCATTTGCTCCTGCCCAGAATGTTTTTTCAGCCTGCGCCTGACGGTATAATCTGTCTTCCGCTGCATTCCTGTTCATGCTTCTGTTTATATCATATGCTATATAGGAACCGAGTAATATAGGAGTGGCAAGGCCTCCTGTAAATACAATCAATGCAGTTCCTATTAACAGTCTGTTAGGGAGTTTATCCAGAAAGCCCGGTTTCTGTTCCTTAAAACCTGTCACCCAGACTTTATGACCGCTGTTCAGTTCATAACAACCGATTTTTTGACCTGACTGAACAAAAACTTTTTTTTCTTTTTCATAAGCCACTGTAATAACAGGGTGCTCGAAATCCAGTGTTGTTTTATATATATCTTTACCTGTTTTTTTGTCAATTGCTATAAGGGATCTCTTATCTGAAAAGAGGATTTTGTCTTTTATAGGCACTATGTTTGTTACAGGTTGCTGGCAGTTATAGAATTTCCAGGTACAATTTCCTGTTTTTGCATCTAAAGCAAATACGCCGACAGGAGCTATATTTTTAACATCGTCGAGATTGGCTTTAATAAAGGTTCCTCCGATCTGTCCGAAGATTTTTCCTCCATCATAATACATAAGAGGTACGAGACCGAAATCTTCAGAAGCCCATATAACGCTGCCGTCTTTACGATTTATGGCTCTTACTATGCCTGCTCCTGATGTGTATATCGTTTTTTCGGTAATTATGGCGTCTCCGTCAGATCTTATAAAGGTTTCGTCTCTGTTAACCGTGTATGTGGCATACCATAACTGTTTCCCTGTTTTGTAGGAAAATTTCCTGATACCATCATAAAAAAAGTATATTTCATCATCTATAAAAACAGGTGGGTAAAAACCGCTTACATCATATTTATTACCGAAAATTAAAACTCCTGACGATTTTGTTCCGTTAAATGAACTGCTAAATTCCGATTCCCAGTTGATTTTGCCTTTGAATATGTTTATGTTGTATATATGAGGACGAACTCTATCGCTGCTGTCACTATCTATGAGATAAATAAATGACCATCTTTCAAGAACCGGTAAAATTCCTATGCTTTTACCTTTTATTTTATTATTTTCCCATAGCTTTTTACCGGTGAGAAGTTCATAGGCTTCCAGTTTATATGATCTGTTTTTATCCACTTCTCTGTTTACAAGAATAATATCTGTACCGTCAATTACTGCAACATCGTTTCTGTTAATATCCGGTCCGCTTTCTATCGACCATATTTCTTCTCCTCTCCTTTCGGAAATGGCATAAAGCTTTTTATTGCTTCCTGCTATGAGTACATCAAATTCTGTTTGAATTATCCAGTCTATATCTTTATCGAATTCCCTGTCCCATAAAGGAGATGTCATTGCATATGCAGTCTGTGTAAACACATGCGATAATAATGTTATTATCAATACAATGGTAATCGTAAAGTTTAATTTATTTCTGAACATTTTATTTTGCTCCTTTATTAAATTTTTATTCTTAATTATTCTTCATATTTTTTGCCAACCCTTTTGGATATTTGAAAAGCTCGGATAATAAAAATCCTGATAGGATTAACATGGCCAGGATAGAAATAGTAGTCCCTTTCTTAAAGGAATCAGGTCTGAAATAAAATTCTACTGTATTATCACATTCTTTTAGTTCTATTGCTCTGAACATATAATTAGCCCTGTAGATTTTACGTTCTTTCCCGTCTACAAACGATTTCCATCCCGGATAATAGATCTCAGAAAGAAAGAGCCAGCAAGGTTCAGCAGGATATACCTTTATTTTTATATAATCCGGTTCAAATACCTGATATTTTACAGGATAATTTATTTTTTTTATTATTCCAGATTTCCTTGTATTACAGTCTTCAGATAATAATATTTCACTCAGAGGATCAAATTTATCACTTTTCATATATTCGAGTGTTTTGTAATCATCTGTAATTATTTTACAGGTGTTTACAGTAAAAGCCCGTTCATATGGATTGTTTACAGGTATTATATGCATGTTGTAATCATGCTGATTTTTTTTAAAGGAATAGATTGAAGTAAGATTGAGTAGTAATAACATTTTTGAATTAAGATTATTCAGTGGTATCGCATTTGTCCATTTTATAAATTCAAGCTGTCTGTCATATGTCAGAGGCACCTGATGCTCTGAATAAAGTATATATTCTCCATATCTTTTCAGTGATGAAGGATTATATCCGATAATAGTAGATATTTTTCTGGTACCGGCCATATTTATTGTAGATATATATTCAATAGGAGGATGATAATAGATACGTTCAGGAGGGATTCTGTTTTGTAATATACCAAATAGTTGCTCTGTCGTTTTTGTGAAATAGTCTCTTTCTATAGTTGGATTAAGGTTTAAACCAAAGGAAAAAGCCGATATTATAAGTGTTATTATTGTAAATAAAAAAAAGATTTTTCCACTTATTTTACAGTATATCTTCAGAAATATTATTATAAAACCGGCAAGGCCTGTGATGATGAAAAATACTGTACCTGTATTGCTGGCAGGAGGTCTAATCAGTATGAATAGTAAAATACCTGTCATAACTGATGGTGCAGCTAAAATGGAAATAATTAAGCCCGGACATTCTCTGTATGTTACAGGTTTCTCAATTCTGGCTAATTTACATGTAGAGAGGGCTATAGCATATAACATGCCTGGAAGTAACAGAAAAAGCCATCTGAAAGGGACTCTATAGGACTTGAATAACGGAGCAATATTGTAGAATATCCAGTATGCAGGAGTGAATTTACCGAGAGAGAGCATAAAGCCTGTTGCACCGATAAAGGCAAACATAAAGAGTATTTTTTTCTCTTTATTATTACTCAGAAAAAGAGCAATTAATGTGAGAAATAGAGGGAAGAAACCTGTGTAAAAACATGCTTCACAGTAGTAACGGTGTCCTTCAAGTTTAAAACTTCCTGGAGAACCAAAATAGTCAGGAATTATGAATAATAACAGCTGCTTTAATTCTACTGAATTCTCCGTAGCCATGTCATAGGGGAGCCCTCCTGTAAGTCTCATGGTCTGTCCTAAATATTCGAGTGTTGGCAATAATTGAACAGCCATAACCATTAAAGAAAACATGATAGATGTAAAAAAAAGCCCTGCCGGTATAAGCTGTTTTTTTAGTTCCTTTATTTCCAGTTTCGCCAGAAAATATATAAATACTATAATATAGACCATCAGGCTCATCTGATAATTTCCCGATAGTACACTGAATGAGAGACATAATCCTAAAATAAGTGATGAGAGAATATTTTTCCTGCGAAATAATATATTTACACAGTAAAGACATAAAGGTAAAAGCGCACAGTCTGTTATAAAATTCATATGTATTATTCTTATGGCCATAAATCCGGAAAAGCTGTAAAATATGGAACCTGCCAGTGATGACAGATGATCAAATTCCAGATCTTTTAAAAATATATATGAAAAAATACCTGCCAGAAGAAAATGAATGACTACATAAATTACCATACCAATATCGGCAGGTATAAAGAAATATATCCAGTTCAGAGGGTAAAAAATTCCTGTATGTAAGTCTGCTATATAGGGTTGGCCGCAAAAGGTATAAGGATCCCACAGAAATAGCTTTCCTGCCTGTCCCATTTCATATTTATAATTATTAAAAGGATAAGCCATTGCTTCAATATCTCCTATGAAATAGGTTTTGCCAGTAAGAAGAGGATTATAAAAAAATATGAGTGCAAGTATAAACAATACAGAGATAGAGAAAATATCTTTATTTAAATAACGAAATTTCTTCATTGTTAAAAAGTGAGTAGTGGACGGTTTCCCTGTATTATTTTGTAACTACTCTGTTTCCTTCCGCCATTATTTACAGGTTACGTGTCAAGAAATATATACTGTTATTAGCTATTATAGTGAAATGACTGTTAATATGCAATAAAGAATTTGACTTTCGTAGATTTTAAAAAAAATCTGCGAAAGGGTTTTATTTTATCTCCGGCCAGAAAAGTCCTCCTGGTTTTGTTGTAAATAATCAGGGAATAAGTGAGACCATGAATTTCTGGGACAGAGTATTTTTCAAAAGTTCGCTATTGAAGCCAACTTGCAAAATTTTATTCAAGTTCTGGAACAAATTATTAGATTGATTGTTTAATTTTTTAGGTCCTTTGATTGTTAGTATAATGTGTTATAATATATTTTACTGACATGAGCATAAATAATTCATATAAGAATCTCCTGACTCGTAAGACTTAACAGGAGTGAATAATTTAAATGTATAGGAATTTTCATTCCGGTTAAACTATTATATGGTTGAGAGTTGAGAGTTGAGAGTTTATGGTTGATTCAACTCTCAACCTTCAACCCTCAACTTTAAACAATTCGCCCGCAGGGCGTTAAGTTCTTGTCTTCTCATGCTCAGGCCAGTAAGATAAATTTTTATTAAAAAAATGGGACAGTATTATGTTACATTTTTTAAGGTTTCTTATGAATAATTATAAGGTATTTTTTTCAATTTTTTTAATTTTATTTATTACTTCTGCCACTCTTTATCCCACTGTGAAAAACGGTTTTACAAACTGGGATGATCCTCAATATGTTATTGACAATTTAAGTATAAGAAAATTATCTATGGAAAATATAAGAAGTATTTTTGTTGTTTTAGATCCAAATCGTTCATTTGTAAAAAGTCTTTATACACCTTTAACATTAATGTCATATGCAATAGAATATCACTTCTTTGGTCTTAATCCTTATGCATATCATATGACAAATTTTGTATTGCATTTATTGAATTGTATAATATTATTCTATTTATTCCTTCTTCTTACAGGTAATATACATGTATCACTCATAATCAGCATTTTCTTTGGCATTCATCCTCTTCATGTAGAATCAGTAGCATGGATTGCCGAGAGAAAAGACGTGCTTTACAGCTTCTTTTTTCTTTTAACGTTACTTTATTATGTGCTGTACCGGAAGAGCAACATTAACCTTTATTACTATATATCACTTGTTTTATTTTTCCTTTCTCTTCTCGCAAAACCTATGGGAATTACACTGCCCCTGATTTTATTTTTCTTTGATTACACATTTTTCAACAGAAACTTTAAGAAAAATACAGTGATAGAAAAAATACCATATTTCATAATAATGTTTATTTTTGTATATATTATGGTAATTCTTATATTAGATAATGGAAAAGTTAACAAAATAACGCTGTATAAATTTAATATTTTTTACCCTTTTTACGGACTGGTATTTTATCTGTGGAAATTCTTATTACCTGTGAAACTAGCTGTCATTTACCCGATTCCCACAGGTAATAAATTACCGCTTATATATATTCTTTCACCTGCCATTATAATTATTCTTATAAGCTTGATAATTGTGTCCGGAAGATATACAAAAAAAATAATTTTTGGTTCTTTCTTTTTCTTTATTACAATCTTACCGGTGATCAAATTTATTCCTGTCCCTCCCGGCATAACAGCCGACAGATATACTTATATTCCCTACATAGGCTTATTTTATCTTCTTGGGGAAGGCTTTAGCTGTCTTTATAAGAAAAATATATGTTCAAAGCCATTTCTGATAACAATACTTACTATCATAACTGGTTTAATGAGTATTCTATCATGGAACCGTTGCCATGTATGGAAAGATAGCTTAACTCTGTGGAATGATACATTGCATAATTATCCATCATCCCTGGCTTATCTTAATCGTGGAATAGCCTATGCCGATAGAGGAGAAAGCGATAGAGCACTTAATGATTTTATTAAGACTATTGAACTGGAACCGGACTATGGAGAAGCTTATATAAATCGTGGTAATATATATGTCATTAAAGGTGAGTTTGATAAAGCTATTAATGATTTTAACAGAGCTTTATATTTAAAAAATGATTCGGTGGAAGCCTGCAACAATCTGGGGCTTATCTATGATTATAAACAGGAATATGAGAAGGCACTCGACTATTTTACCCGGGCAATAGAGATTAATAAAATGAATGGCGGAACTTATATAAACCGCGGAAATATTTATTACAAAACCGGAGATTATGACAGAGCTGTTGCAGATTATAGCACAGCCCTGACGATTGATCCCGATTTGATACAGGCTTATATCAATCGTGCCATATGTTATAACAGTACAGGTAAATATGATAGAGCGATCGATGATTATAATCAGGTGATAAAGCGTGACCCTGTTTATATAAAAGCTTATTTAAACAGAGGAATTATTTATGGTATACAAAAATATTATAAAGAATCTATTAATGATTTTACGCAGGTATTAATGATTGAACCTGATAATAAAGATGCTCTGTATAATAGAGGAATTACTTATTTCAATATGGGAGAATATGAAAAAGCTAATTCTGATATTCAAAAACTTCAGAGTTTAAAATATAAATTGGATCAGCAATTACTGGATGATCTCAAGAAAGCCTTATAATAGATTTATGAAACCAATTATAATTTCCAGTAGAAGTGAATCTACCTTTCGTAAAAAGACACTATCCAGTAATCCATGAAAATGTTATAAATGTAGAAAATTTCTTGTTCATGTGATAAAATTATATAGAGTAATCTACAGGGAGGTAATATTTATGGAGCATATTAAAAGACCCATTTTAAGTAGATGGGGTATATTTTTTTTAGCCATTTTATTAATAATATCCTTTATCAGTGTTTATATGGCAACTCTTCCAAAATGGACAGGAAAACTTGATACTATGCTTCTCTGTGAGAACAATTTCTGCCCTGGCACCAAAGGTACAATAAGAATAATTGTTCTCAATCATGACGGATTGAAACCTGTAAAAGATGCAGACATAAACGTCTGGCTTTCTGCAAAAAATAGAACATGTGAACTTCTTCATAAAAAAAGCGATATGTACGGTACAATGGACGGAACATTTTATATACCGTCAGATATGGAAGAAGGAGAAGGAACATTAACTGTTAAGATTTTATCACCTGTCGGACAGGATGATATTACTCAAAAGATTAATATATACCGTTCCTGCAGAATTCTGCTCACTACAGATAAACCTGTATATCAACCGGGTCAGACCGTTCATATAAGATCTCTTTCTATGGAAAATGA
The DNA here is from genome assembly GCA_040217665.1 of Vulcanimicrobiota bacterium. Lineage (GTDB taxonomy): Bacteria > Vulcanimicrobiota > SpSt-956 > SpSt-956 > JAKJGF01 > CALARM01. The sequence continues at coordinate 7,570 of JBEHWP010000047.1, read as the reverse complement.
AAATTTCTCTCCCGTAACAAACAGATCTGCTACTATAGAAGTTGAAGACAGTAAAGGGAATAAAGTCTTTAAAAGAACGGATAAAAAAACATCTCCTTATGGCATAGCTTCAGCAGATTTTATCCTTGCAAGAGAAGCAGAACCGGGAGATTATAAAATAAGGTCAATAGTGGGAGGAAATCAATCTGAAATCACTGTTTCGGTAAAGAAATATGTACTGCCAAAATTTAAAGTGACCCTTTCTACTGATAAAAAATTCTATCGTCCCGGAGAAATAATAAAAGGAGATTTAAAAGCTGATTATTTTTTCGGTAAACCTGTTTCAGGAGGAACTGTTAGAGTAGAACTTGCGTCTTATGATGTGGAATATCATAAATTTGCAGAAATTCAGGGTAAAACCGATGAATACGGGAATTTTACCTTTGAACAGTCCCTGGAAAAATATCTTGTAGGACAGCCTCTTGAAGGTGGAAAAGGTATAGTTCGCTTCACTGTTGACGTAACAGATAAAGCAGAACATAAAGAAATAAACTATGAAACACTTTTTGTATCAAAAGACACAGTGCAGATTACCATATTACCGGAAAGCGGGGAAATCGTACCGGGTATAGAAAATATACTCTATCTTATTACATCTTACCCCGATGGCGCCCCATGCAGAGCAACTGTTTCCATGAAACTCGGCCAGCAGAGTGTCAGGAGATTTCAGACATCCTCTACAGGCATAGCAGAATTTACATTGAAACCCGATTTTATAGGCAGACAGATTGAAGTCAATGCAAGTGACGGACTCGGTAATTCAGGTAACCTGACCTTTGTCCCTCAGACAGGTCAGACAGTAGAATCCATTCTTCTTCGTACAGATAAAGCTGTTTATAAAGATTCTGATGTTATGAAACTGGAAATCCTTTCTTTTACAGAAGGAAGTGTATTTCTGGATATAGTTAAAAACCGTCAGACACGACTCACTAAAATTCTTACAGTAGAAGATAAACAGGCAACACTCGATATTCCTCTTACAGATACTCTTACAGGAACATTACAGATTAACGCTTACAGACTCAAAAAAGATGGAAATTTTACAAAGGATACTAAGACTGTTTATGTTGAGATAAGCAGGGATTTATCAGTAAAAGTAAGTTCTGATAAAGATATATACAGGCCGGGACGGACAGGTAAGATAGATTTTGAAGTAAAAGATAAAGAAGGAAAACCTGTTCCTGCTGCTCTCGGTATCTCTGTTGTGGATGAAAGTGTTTTTGCCCTTGCAGAAAAGGAACCGGGTCTGGAAAAGGTTTATTTTACTCTGGAACAGGATCTTTTAAAACCAAAAGTTGAAGTATGCAAACATTATATTGACATGGTAAGTGATGACCTCATAAGGAAGAAAAATGATCAGAATACGGCAAAGGTTGCCTTCTGCTCTATCCCTGAAGAACCCTATTCTATTATGATACATACCTATCCTGAAAGGCTTGCCAGAATAATGGCAATGCAGCAGAAATATTTTTATTTTCTTCAGTGGTCAGGCATGCTCTGTGTGATGCTCATTTTAATATTATCACCTACTGCCATACTGGTACTTACTTTTTATAACGAAATTTTAAAGAAAAAAGATGAAGAGAGATTTCTTCCTGTTACCAGTGATAATTTTGTTACAATGATTGTTTATACGGGAGGATTTTTTCTTGTATTTCTCACTCCTTTTGTTATGGGCTTCCTGACTTATATTATATTAAATATGGAACATCATTATCACAGGAATGAATATACATCCCTTATATGTTCTATGACAGCCATGGCCCTGGCAGCTTTAATTTATACGATAAAATTAAGGAATAAAAGCCGCTCTGAAGATATAAAAAAACTTAATACTCTCAGATATTCCTTTCAGTTGATACAGTTATTTGTTGCCGGATTAATTGTAACGGCAGCTCTTCTGCTGGCCTGTGCCATGACAGGAAAAGAGCAGATAGGCGGTATATCAATCTCCTTACTGTTTCTGACAGGTTTTATTTCTTCTGTTTTTATGAATTTTATACTTATTTATAATATGCGCTCTCATGCCGGAAAACAGAGGAAAGCTATTGTATGGCATTTTGTATATAACTGCGGATGTGTTGTTATTGCAGGCCTTGGTTTGGCAGGCCTCCTTTTTGCCGTAATAGCACCCAATTTTCTGAAAGCAAGGGCACAGGGGCCGACATTATCCGGTACTATTAAAGGTGATACTTCCACTCTGTCTGTAGCATCAGACGAAGTAGCCCCGAAATATGCGTCCGGACAGGGGCTGGCAGTGGATGGAGGCGGATTCTCAGATAAAAAAGAAATAGTTCAGAAGGAACTTTCAGGTGCCAAAACCTCCCGGACAGAAACTTCTCACGAACTGCCTCCTTATTTGCGTCAGTATTTCCCTGAAACAATGTATTTCAACGCGGAACTTATAACAGACGAACAGGGTAAAGCTTCTACTGTAATTAAGATGGCAGATTCTATAACAACCTGGAGGATGGGCGTTTCTGCTTCGTCCATGAAAGGAGATACAGGTGGCACTGATTATCCGATAAAGGTATTTCAGGATTTCTTTATTGATCTTGATCTCCCCCTTAATCTTACGTCAGGTGATGAAGTGTCCATTCCTGTTTCTGTATACAATTATTTACCGGAAAAACAGGATATAGAGTTAATAGCAGTAAAGGATGACTGGTTTGATCTCCTGTGCGAACCGGTTAAACGTTTATCCCTTGGCCCAAATGATGTAACTGTTGTTTATTATCCTGTAAAGATACATGATACGGGAAAAAAGAGATTTACTGTCTATGCAAAAACAGCAAAAATGAAAGACGGTATAAGTAAATCTGTGACTATAATTCCTGACGGTAAAGAAAAGCGCTTTGCTGAAAACGGCTGGCTTAGAGAAAGTGTTTCTGCCGGTTTGAATATACCGGAACATGCCATAAATAAGTCTTATGATATGTGGATTAAGATTTACCCCGGCATGTTCAGTCAGTTAGTAGAAGGGCTTGACAGTATGCTTAAAATGCCCTATGGCTGTTTTGAACAAACTACGTCGGTGACTTATCCAAATATTATGGTTTTAGATTATATGAAGACGTCCGGACAGATTACACCTGATATTCAGATGAAGGCAGAACACTATATAAACCTCGGCTATCAGAGACTTATTACCTTTGAAGTTCCTTCAGGGGGATTTTCTCTTTACGGAGAAGCCCCTGCATCTGTATGGCTTTCTGCCTACGGACTCATAGAAATGTATGATATGAACAGAGTATACCCTGTTGATGAAAAGATAATAGAGAGGACAAAAAAATGGCTTATTTCCCGTCAGGAAGTTGACGGTTCATGGAAATCTGATGGTTACAGCTCGTGGGATGCTGCAGGAGGCGGTGATTCTGACCTGCGGGTAACGGCTTTTGTCGCATGGTCTCTTGCTCAGAGCGGATATGAAGGAGAAGCTCTCAAAAAGGCAATCAGTTATATAAAATCTTCTATGAAAGATCAGAAAGATTTTTATACTATGTCTCTTGTGGCAAATCTGCTTTTATATACAGATCCGAAGGGGCAGGCAGCAAAAGATATTCTTGAAACTCTTTATAAAGGAAGAAGCGAAAATAAAGACGGTGTTTCATGGGCAATAGACGGGAGAACTCTTACTCAATCATATGGAATGATTGCCAGTATCGAAACAACCTCTCTTGTGACACAGGCTTTTTTACGATCAGGTTCTTACGGTGATGCTGTGGAAAAATCTCTGAAATTTCTGGCTGTGTCCAGAGACACATACGGCACATGGCATTCCACTCAGGCCACGGTACTTGCCCTTAAAACCCTTATCCTTTCAATGAATACGGATATGGGAAAAAACAGTAAGGGTAGGATACATGTACTGGTTGACGGACAGGAAGCAGGTACTGTTGAAATTATCCCGGAACAGAGCGATGTTGTCAAATTCCTGGATCTTAAAGGCTATGCAAGGGAAGGTAATTTTAATGTGGAACTTGTACCGGAAGGAGATATAAGATGTATGTACCAGATTATTTATTCTTACTATATACCATGGTCTTCATATCAGACTTCCCGGGGAGAGCAATCACCTGTAAAGATTTCCATCGCATATGACAGAAGTGAACTCAGGCGCAATGATATATTACAGGCGAGGGTAGCTGTTACCAATACGTCGGGAAAGCCGGGAGAAGCTGTAATAATAGATCTCGGAGTGCCTCCGGGATTTGATGTTATTGCCGAAGATTTTGAGAATCTGGTAAAGGTGCAGAAAATAGAAAGGTTTGATATGACAGGAAGAAAGGTCATAGTATATCTAAAACGGCTTGAACCGGGAAAATCTTTCGGTTTTTCTTACGGCATGAGGGCTAAATTCCCTGTAAAGATTACTACCCCTGTTTCAGAGGTTTATGAATATTATAATGCAAATACTAAAGGCTATTCAGTTCCTGAAAAAATTGAGGTGACGTTATGATGAAGATAAATTTTAACAGAATTATAGTGGCAGTTGTTTCTATCTCTATTATAACCGGTCTCACTGTAACGGTATTAACAAAGGAAGTATTTACTCTCATGGCAGTAGCTCTGGTTTTACTCTTTTTATCACCGGCAGGACTCCTCTCTATGACTTTTTATAACAATCATCTTAAAAAGATTGACAGCAGGAGGTTCATTCCCGTAGATAACAGCGAGAATTTAAGAGCAGTAATAGTCTATCTTGCAGGATTTTTTGTCATAATCTTTACACCTGTTATTATTGTTATTGTACTTACTCTTATATCAGAGTTTATGCGTTTCCACAGTAAGTCCGATGATCTTATTGCACTCTTTCTGTATATTGCTATTGGTATCTCGGCAGTCTATATCATAATGCTGGAGAACAGGAAAAAACTGGATGATATTCAGGCTATCAATACATTGAAGATTTCTTTCTTATTCATGCAGTTATTTACTGCCGGTATTATAATTTTTATTGCTCTTCTGGTGCATTCCATTTCTTTTCATACAGATAATATGTTTGAAAAATTAAAATATCTTTCAGTTCTTGCACTGACAGGCACTTTTTCTATGCCTTATATGTTATTTTTTAATGTTCTTTCTCATATTTCAAGGCCCAAGGCAAATCCTTATAACGAGTAGTGTTAATCGTGACGGGTTACATAAAGTTGAGAGTTGAGGGTTGAGAGTTTGAAATCAGTCAACTCTCAACTCTCAACCTTGAGCTATAAACTCTATTTAATGCTCACTTTTTTATATTTCCAGTCGAGAATTATTTTTCTTAAGAGAGCTGTTAGAAAAAAGGCAAGTATTGCGCTTTTTATTATATCCTGATGGAGGCAGAACCATAAAGTTGAAAATAATATAATTCCCAGTATAATACTTGCTGTGTTAATAGTTTTCAGAAAAACGTTTCCGAAAATAAGATAATCTTCCGGCCCTATGAGATGTTCTTCGTCTTCATCCGTTTTCAATGTCTGTTTTTTATCGGGAAGCATATGGACTGTAAAGAAACTGAGTATATAAGACATAGAACCTATAAAAATCAGGAGGCTTATGGACATTTTGTCACCCTGGTTTCCGGGGTTGCCGAAAATACCTCTTTCAAGTGTCTGAAACATACTGTAATTCAAACCGTTTGCATATAGCCATGCACCGGTAGAATAAGAGAAGGAATAGGCAAGATTTGCTACGGACATAAATCCTGCAAAGAGGGAACCTGCTGCATTGGCAGGGATAACTGCTCCCACTATACTGAAGGTACTCATACGGGTTATACTGATTAAAATGGCATAAAAGAAATTATATGTGCCAAGATATCCGAGACGTACAGATTCTTCGGACAGACCTGTAAGAAAATTATTGTGAATATAAGAAGTTACCTTTGTAAATAGAGGATCTACAAGAAGATACTGGGTCAGGTTTACGAGAATACAGCAGACTATAAAAATTTTGAATATGTTTCTGAGTCCCAGTCTGTCCTGCCATTTAACACCTATCCATGCAAATATGAGGACTCCCAGGAAATATCCCACATAGGAAGCACCATCGGCAAATCCAATCTGAGTCTGAGTAAAGTGAAGGTTTTCTATGAGATGATTTGTCCAGAGGGCTCCAAGAGAAGGCTGAAAATGTATGAAAAAATAAAACACTACTATCCAGAGTATATGACCTGTATTCAGACCGTCCCAGAAATTTTTTATAGAACTTGTAAGAGGGATGGATTCGCCTTTATCTTTAGGTAACATGAGCACAAACAGGAGAACTGCAACGGGTACAAGGGCAAGAAGGGGTAGGAGATAGTTTATCTTGAAATGTTCTGCTATCCATCCTCCTGATACGGATGCTACGATACTTGTTCCGTATATGGCAGTCCAGCAGATGGCCTGATTCAATCCTACTGTGGTGGCTTTTGATTGACCGCTTGCTTTCGATTCTTCATCTCCTTCTATTACTGTTGCTCTGTCTACTGCCACGTCTGTGCAGGCAAATACGACACCTATGGCAAACATGATCCAGAAGAATATACTGGCAGAAGTGTCTATAAAAGGTGTAATAATATAAAGTATGGCACCGATGGCAAGAAAGAATATAAGAGAAACTTTCGTTTTACCATAGGCATCCATAAGGAAGCCTATGATAGGTTTGAAACTCCATGCCAGATAGGAACGGGAAAAATATTGCTGTGTAAGTTCTTCACTCAGGCCGTAATGGATGTGAAAATGTCTGAAAAAAGAGTGGTATGTAATACCCTGGAAAGGATTGGCAAGACCCTGAAGCACATATTCCAGGGCAAAAATAATTTTTATAGGATTTATGCTACCTTTTGCCGGAGTTTCTTCAGTTTCTTTTCTCTGACAATGTTCTTCCTGTGATTTTAATTCATGTTCTGCCATTATATAGTCTCTCCATTTTTAAAATTTTTTTAATTTTATTTAATTTATTTAAGCTGCAGAAATTCTATAACTTTTTCAAGTTTCCTTCACGGTAGAAAAATTTTTGACACGGTCATATAAATTTTGTGACCATTTATGAATTATTTATATGAGAATCGTAACGGGTTACCCGTAACGCGTGACGGGAGTAAAAAATTCATTCTTCGTTGTGGCCGGGTCGGTCATGACTGTTAGTGAGTTGGTTTAACTCACTACTCACTATTTATAGTTTTTTGGATACTCTTTTTCCTATCATTATAAATAATATATAAATTACAGCAAGAGAAATAATTTTTCCCGTATAATATGAATAAGGAAAAAATACAAATCTGACTGTATGGTCGCCTTCTTTTAAGAATACGCTCCGGAAGAGGAAATTTGTTCTGTATATTTTTTCTTCTTTATTATCTACAAAAACCTTCCATCCAGGATAATATATATCATTAAAAATCAGAAATCCCGCTTTCTTCATAGAAGCATTTATAATTACTTCATCAGTATCATATTTAATTATCCGGGCATTCGAGTCATGAGGAGGGAAATCCGGTTTCTCCGGTATTTCTTCATCGTATATGACACAGATTTTATTCAGATTTCCCTGGTTCTCTTTTAAA
>JBEHWP010000046.1:0-15698 GCA_040217665.1 Vulcanimicrobiota bacterium | reverse complement strand
GTCTGTCACATATACAGAACTTTCTTTTAAATAGCTGGCAATAGTTAAACCTATACAGCCGGAACCTGTACCCATATCAAGTATGGCCGGATTTTTTATATTTTTTGCTATATTGATTACTTCTTCTACGAGAATTTCCGTCTCAGGTCTCGGGATTAATACAGAAGGATTTACAAAAAAAGGAAGAGACATAAATTCTTTTGTGTGAGTGATGTAAGACAGAGGTTTCCCTGACGATCGTTCCATTACTGCAGATTTATATATGTCAAGATATTCTGAAGGAAATTCTTCATATAATTTTATATAAAGTTTTTCGCGGCTTATTTTGAGTATATATTCCAGAAGTATTTCAGCTTCTCTTGCCGGTATATCAGAGGAAGTACCTTTATATATTTCTTCTTCTGCCCATGTGAGTATTTCTTTTATTTTCATAGGTAGTGGAGAGTGAGCAGTGAACAGTGAACAGTTTTAAATCTGACTGTTACGCATTACGCATCACGCATTACGCATCACGCATCACGCTATAGCTTTTATTCTCTGTTCCTTATCATATTTATTGAAGGCTTCCACAAAATCATCAAGATATCCGTCCAGTATGGCATCCAGATTATGCAATGTCAGATTGATTCTGTGATCTGTTATACGGCTCTGGGGGAAATTATAGGTTCTTATTTTTTCACTTCTTTCTCCTGACCCTACCTGCCCTCTTCTCTGTTCATCTATTTCATTTATCTGTTCTCTTATCATCCTGTCCAGAAGATGGGCTTTAAGAACTCTCATAGCCTTGTCTCTATTCTGATGCTGTGACCGCTGATCCTGGCAGCATACTACAATACCTGTAGGAAGATGGGTGATTCTTATAGCAGATTCTGTTTTGTTTACATGCTGACCTCCTGCTCCGCTGGAACGATATGTGTCTACTTTTAAATCTACCGGGTTAATCTTTATTTCCTCATCTACTTCATCTACTTCAGGTAATACTGCCACTGTGGCAGTTGACGTATGAATTCTTCCGCTCGATTCAGTCGAAGGCACTCTCTGGACTCTATGGACTCCGCTTTCATATTTTAAAATACTGTAAACTTTTTTCCCTTTTATTTCAAAGGTAATTTCTTTTATTCCTCCGAGCCCTGTCCTGTTTGCATCAATAATTTCCGTTTTCCATTTTTTGTTTTCAGCAAATCTTGAATACATTCTGAAAAGGTCTCCTGCAAAAAGACATGCTTCTTCTCCGCCTGTACCTGCTCTTATTTCCATAATTATATTTTTATCATCATTCGGATCTTTATAGGTGAGCATATCATTTAATCTGTCCATTAAATCCTGTTCTTTTATTTTTAATTCTCCAAGTTCTTCTTCTGCCATTTGTTTACTGTCCGGATCGTCTTCCATTTCTAAAAGTTCCTTCGTTTCTTCCTGTTCTTTTTTTATATTCAAGTATTCTTTATATACATTTACTATTTCTTCCATATCAGACATAGTTTTTACCATTTCTTTATATTTATCTCTATCTGAAATTATATCAGGATCGCAGATCTTTTTCTCCAGTTCCGTATATCTTTCATATAATTCTTTTACCGTATCAAACATATCAAGTTCTCCTTTTTTACCGGTTTTCAGATGTATCATAAATGTTATGTAAATATCTTTGAAATCATTATCAAATGACAGATTTACAGAAAACATTTTACAATCTCTAATTTTCCCTATATAGAATATCTAATAGTTTTTTGTTTGTCAAGGTAGATTGCTTACCAAATAAACAGGATTTAATTTTTCTATGGAGAAATTTATGTGAGTTAATAGCTGTTTATAGCTATAATATTATCACAAAACATGTGTTATTATGTTGAAAGGAGGAGAAATAACATGTAAAGTTCCACTAAAAGGCATGACCGGATCGGTCACAACCAGATATGAAAATTTAACAAACAGTGAAGCATAAGCTTTATAATGTTCATATAAATTATATTTTGAAAAAGGAGTCATATTAATGAAGAAAATTATTTTAATTGTAGCCTTTGTTTTTATATTACAAACCTTTTCTATGGCTGCATCTCTCACAGAAGATCTGTTGAAAGATCTTAAAAGTGAAGATCCGAATGTAAGAAGAAATGCTGCCGGTATGCTCGGTAAAATGGGAGATAATTCTGTAGTTGACAGGCTGATTGAAGCCCTGAAAGATCAGGATAGCGGCGTAAGATCTGCAGCAGCAGATTCCCTTGGTTACTTTACCGATGAAAAGATAATAAATCCACTTGTGGAAGCCCTCAAAGATAAAGACCCTGAGGTAAGGGCCTGTTCTGCAGATTCCATTGCAGCCATAAGTGGCGATAAGCTGGTAACTTCTATTATGGAAATTCTGGCCGATAAAGATCCTTCTGTAAGGTATCGTGTTTTACAATCAATCAGTTATCTTTCTTCTCCTCCTCCAACAGAACCGATATTGAAAACTCTTAAAGATGATTATCCAGAAGTAAGGCAGCAGGCAGTAAGGCTCTTAGCTCTTTACGGTGCTGACATAGCAGATCATATTGCAGAAGCAGCACAGGACAGTGATCCGAGAGTCAGAAGTTCTGTAATAGAAGCAATGGCTTCCATAGGAGGGCCGAAAGCTCTGGATACAATTATAAAAGCCCTTTCAGACAGTGACATTAATATCAGGGCATCGGCTGCTATTGCTCTTGGAACCCTTGCAGATAAAAAAGCTGTACAGCCATTATTAACATTACTTAAAGATGAACATATTGAAGTCAGAGGGAATGCTGCCGATGCACTCGGTTACCTGGGTGATACTGCTGCCGTTCTTCCTCTTATTGAAGTTCTTAAAGACAGTGAACCTTCTGTAAGAGCTATGGCTGCAAATTCTCTCGGATCTCTTGCCGATAAGAGAGCAATTGTTCCACTTATAAAAGCTCTCGGTGACGGAGACGGCAAAGTCCGTGCATATGCAGCAATTTCCCTTGCCAATCTTTCAGACAGTAAAGCAGTAGAGCCTCTTATAGAAGCTCTCAACGATCTTGACAGCCCTGTGAGGGCAAATGCTGCTGCTTCCCTGGGAAAACTCGGTGATACAAAAGCAGTTCAACCTCTTATAATTGCCCTGGAAGATAAGGATGAACAGGTAAAAATAAATGCTGTACAGGCTCTTGCTGCCCTTGGTGACAGCAGAGCAATGGTTCCTCTCTTTGAACTTTTAAAATCGTCCGATGTAAATCTTCGTTCTACTGCGGCGGAAGCTCTTACAGGTTTCATGAATGAGAATGCACTGGAACTTCTTATTACATCCCTTAACAGTCAATATAATGACGTTCGAATTTTTGCCATGACAAACCTGGCAAATCTTGCCGATACCGGGGCAGTTCAGCCCATACTCTCCCTCCTGTCAGATAAAGACCCTGCTATAAGAGGTGCAGCAGCAGATGCCCTTGGATATTTCAATGATAATTCTTCCATTGAGCCTCTCATAACATTGTTGAAAGACAGTGATATATCTGTCAGGTGTTATGCTGTAGATTCCCTTGGATATCTTAAAGATGAACGGGCAGTAGAGCCTCTTATAAGTCTTCTGAAAGACAGTGACATATCGGTAAAAGCTAAAGCAGCAGAAGCTCTCGGTAATCTTGTGGCAAAAAAAGCTTTCCCTCTTCTTGTAGAATTACTTAAAGATCAAAATACAGATGTACAGCAGACTGCAATGAAAGCTCTAGGTAATCTTATAGATGAAGATTCAGTAGAGCCTCTTCTCAAACTTCTTACTGACGAAGCGCCGGAGCTCAGACGTTTTGCTGCAGATAAACTTGGAGATTGCGGTAATGAAACAGTTGTAGAACCTCTTGTAAAAGCACTTGATGATAATGACAGTCAGGTACGGTCTTTTGCAGCAGCTTCTCTTGGTTATACAGGCTCTCAAAAAGCAGTAGAGCCTCTTATAAAAATTCTTTCAGATAAAGATAAAGATGTTCGCTGTTATGCGGTAATTTCTCTCGGATATATTGGAGATAAAAAATCGGTTGACCCTGTTATAAAATTACTCGGAAGTGAAACCGATATTACCGTAAAAACGAGAGCCGTAGAAACCCTGGGATTGCTGGGAGATGACAGGGCGATAGATGTGCTTGTAGATGCCATGAAGTCCGGTAATGGCGAGTTAAAGACGGCAGCAATTACATCTATGAAGAAAATCTATGGCCTGGAAGAAAAGCCTGCTGATGGTGAGACAGATGGTAATCAGTAGTCGTGAGTCGTGAGTCGTGAAAAGTGGGTGGCTATGACACCCCGTCACGTATCACGCATTACGCATTACGTATTACAAAACACCCGTCACGCGTTACGCGTTACAGGTCAAGCTTATAATGAATCACGCTTTTAAAGAAAGGTTAATATATTATGTCCGACATATATGACGTAATAACAATAGGAGGAGGCCCTGCAGGACTTATCTGCGCGATAACTGCCGTTACAGGTATTCCCATATATAGTTCTGGCAGGTTTAAAGGACTTGTAATAGAAGAGTCTGAAATAGGAGCCTTTGCAAAATACGGTAAGCTCCGTGTAACGCACAGATGGTTTTTCATGGGCCATAAGGTTATGGATTTTCTTAAGACAGATGCCAGAGAAGCAGGCCTTGTCCTTAAGGAACATGAAAAGGTAATAAATGTAGATTTAAAGAGTGATATAAAAACAGTGGAGACAGACAGGGGAGTATACAAAAGTAAGAAAGTTGCCATCTGTACCGGATTTTTCCCTCATGGCAACATGTCAAAATATATGAAATATATAAGAGTAATGTTCAGTCCCATAGAACTGGAAGCTACTTTCCTTCCACAGGAAACTCATATAGCTATTCTCGGGTGCAGTGCCGAAACAGCAGAACTTGCGTTGAAACTTAAATATATAAGACCTGATGTAAACAGTCTTGTCATTATAGAGGATAAACTGACGGAAGAAGAAATGGAAAAATACAAAGATCTTCATATTCATTACGGAACAATGAAGGTTAACGGAGAAATAGACAGCAAAACTCTTGAAATTACTCTTCTTGATATGGCCGGTAAGGAAATTGAGAAAAAGCATTACGAAAATATACTCGTTGATTATAATTCTTATACCCTGAAAACAGGTGTGACTGATTTTTTAAAAGACAGAGGAATAATGTTGAAAAAAGGATATATAAAGGTTGATAGTGAAGGTAATACGGGGATATCCGGTGTTGTGGCGGCAGGTAATATTGTAACGCCTGTCTCCGGAGTTGTTACTGCCATGTCCACAGGTTTTACAGCAGGATTAAATCTCCATAGCCAGCTATACAGAGAATATTTTAATGAATCTCCTCTTTTATTTCCCTGGCTTCCAATGGGAGACCCTTCAAGACACCCGCTTATGAGCTGTCAGAAAATAACTACATCATAGCTATAGTTTATATCGTGATGCGTAATGCGTAACGCGTGATGCGAGGATAATGATTGTTCTAAGAATTTGCCGGAGTTGTTTTTCTTTCAGTCCTAAGTATAGCTGGTAATTAGTAAAATTTCTTTATGTTTTTGATAACCAGTCTCTTTTGTGAAGCTATAAATTTATGGTAACTGCTCACCGGCCACTGATAAAAATTTCTTCTGCCGTTCCAAATTTCTCTTAAGAAAGGGATCCAGTTCTTTAATAGAGCCATAACAAACCTCTGCTGCAGCTTTACATCCACCCTGGCACTCTGTTACATAGGGACATGGCAGACATATATCAGGAACTGCCCTTTTAAATTCTTCCACTGCAGGTTTTTTTATAATATCTTCAAATTTTTCAGTGAGAAAATTTCCGAGAATTCTTGACGAATGATTACATGGTCTCATTAAACCATCAGGGCCTATTGTGAAATACCCCGAGTCAGTACCTGCCGCACAGAAGCCTGATCTTATATAAGGATATTTGTTTAAATCTATAAGGCATGGCTGTACAGGAATAGAACTGCTTATCATATACCTGTACTGATGTGAATAAGTGTTTGCAATATCCATGGCTTTCTCAAATTCCTCCACATCCGGCATTAATGAGTCTATATATCTTAACCCTTCACCGCCGGCATTGAAGCGGTTCAGCATCATGCTGTCAGATTCCAGTGCTATGGCAAGTTTTAAGGTTTCTTCAAAAAATGGCAGATTTTTCTTCGTGGCAACAAAAACCACTACAGGCCTTCCGCCACAGGATCTTATTTCTACGATACCTTCTATTATTTTATCCCAGCAATCATTCCCTGCTATTTCATTGTGCATTTCCCGTGAAGGTCCCAGAAGTGGCAATTCAAAAATCCTTACTCCTCTTTCCATACAGGTATGTATAAATTCTGAGGACAGATTGCTTCCGTTTGTGATAAGCATGGGCTCGATATGTTTGGAATAAATATAAGACAATATCTCTAAAAAATCTTTTCTCAATGTAGGTTCTCCGCCGGAAAGAGTGATACAGATACAGGATGTTTCTCTGTGGAGTTTATCTATGGCAAATTTCCACTCTTCTGTAGAAAGTTCTTTTCTTTCCTTTTTTTCACTCCCTTCCAGTTTCCATACATTGTAACAGTAATGACATCTGTTATTACATGCTTCTGTAAGTTCTATTATATAATGCAGTTTACAATAGGGATTTTTTTTCATAAATTCTCCTTTTTTATATGAGAATCGTAACGCGTAACGCGTTACGGGAGGAACAAATTCTCATTTTTCGTTGCGACCGGAGTGGTGAGTAGTGAATCGCAGGGGCGAACCACTGTGTTCGCCCGGTACCGGTGAAAACAGGCATTGCGAACCACGCATCACGCATCACCCGGCAAATTCTCCCGAATAATCTCCTTCATCTTCATGAACCGGTTCCTGTTGCATTTCTTCTGTCCCTCTGTAAAGAGGATGACGGTGGAGATTTTTTTTGAGAAAAGGATCCATTTCTCTTGTTGAACCATAGCAGACTTCAGCCGTTGCTTTACATCCTCCCTGACATTCTCTGGCCATAGGACATGGTTCGCATATGGGAGGAATGGCGGAGGCAAATTCCTTCATGACAGGGTTATGTATCATATCGGAAAATTTTTCTGTAAGGAAATTTCCCAGTATCGTAGGTGAATGATTGCAGGGTCTCATCATGCCCTGAGGGCTTATTGTATAATAGGCCCTGTCTGTTCCTGCAGCACAGAACCCTGTACCCAGGTTGGGATATTTCGACATGTTTATTATACATGGATGAATTGGAACGGAACAGCTTACAGGATATCTGTATTCAAAGGAAAGTCTGTTTGCAATCTCCAGGATTTGTTCAAAATCTTCTGCTGAAGGGATTAACTCATCCATATGCTTTATACCTTCCCCTCCCGGATTAAAACGGTTAAGCATCATGCCACCCGTATCGAGTGCTATGGCAAGTTTCATGGTTTCTTCAAAATAAGGAATATTTTTATTTGTAGCAACAAATACCATAATACTTCTGGCATTCATGCTTTTTATTTCAACAACTGATTCTATTACATTATCCCAGCAGTCATTCCCGGATATTTCATTGTGTATTTCCCTTGTTGGTCCGAGAAGAGGTAACTCGAAGAGTCTTACGCCTCTGTCCACGCAATCTCTTATAAAATCTCTGTTTAATCTGGTTCCGTTTGTGATTAAAATCGATATGATACCAAGACTATCAATAAATTGAAGTATTTCTAAAAAATCAGGCCTCAGAGTCGGCTCTCCTCCCGTTATGGCAACACTTTTACAGTCTGTTTCTTCTTTGAGCTTTTTTATAACCTTTTTCCATTCCTCTGCGGTAAGTTCTTTCCCTTTTTCTTTATATCCGTCCATTTTCCATATATTATAACAGTGACTGCATCTGTTATTACATGCTTCCGTAAATTCCAGTATATAACTCATATTGGAATAATCTTCCATTTTATATCCTTCTTTCCATAAAAAAAATAGAATAGAAAACATCTATTCTATTTTTTTCTGATTTAGCAAATATTAAGCCATAGGAGCATAACATGTCGGTTTTGGAAGACCTTTTTCACTCATAGGAGCGTAACATGTTGGTTTTGGTAATTTTGCCGGAGCATAACATGTCGGTTTTGGAAGACCTTTTTCACTCATAGGAGCGTAACATGTCGGTTTTCCGAAAGCTTTTTCTTCCTGCACCTGACTTCTGAGTTCTTTTATTCTGGCCGCAATATCTTCCGATAAGGTTCCTTTTGAAACCTGCTCATTGAGCAAATCTACTCTATCTTTAGGTTCTGTATCAGACGATTTTTTTGCTGTTATGTTACCACCTGAAGAAGTAGTATGTATGTTTGTTCTGGAAATCTCCATATTTATATCTCCTCTCATAATTACTCAGATTATTATGTAACAATTGTAACACGATATTTCATTACAGTAAAGGGTGAAATGTTGAAAATTTGTTAATAACCTCATCACCTGTTACGCATTATTCGGTTCTCTTTATAACATGCCATCCGAACTGTGTCTGTACCGGTTTACTTATTTCTCCTACTTTCAGCGCAAAAGCTGCTTTTTCAAATTCCGGCACCATCATGCCTTTACCGAAATAACCGAGATCACCGCCATTTTGTTTGGAAGGACATTCGGATTTTTCCTTTGCAATTTTTGCAAAATCTCCGCCCCCTTCCAGATCTTTAATGATCTTCTCAGCTTCTTCTTTTGTTTTAACGAGTATATGACTTGCTTTTATTTCTCCCATATGAAGTTCCGTCCTTTCTATAACATGCCAGCCAAACTGGGTTTTTACTTTTCCTGTTTCACCTGTTTTAAGATTAAATGCAGCTTTTTCGAATTCCGGCACCATTGCTCCTTTGCCGAAAACTCCTAAATCTCCGCCTTTCTCTTTGGAAGGACACAGGGATTTTTCCATTGCTATGGCCGCAAAATCTGCTTTTTTACCGTCTTTTTTTAATTTTGCAATTATTTCATCAGCTTCTTTTTCTGTTTTTACCAGTATATGACGAACTCTGATCTCTGCCGGTTCGGTTTTCTCTGAAGTTTCGGCAGGTGTTTTCTCCGAAGTTTCGGCAGGTGTTTTCTCTGAAGTTTCGGCAGGTGTTTTCTCCGAAGTTTCGGCAGGTGTTTTCTCCGAAGTTTCGGCAGGTGTTTT
This sequence comes from Vulcanimicrobiota bacterium, assembly GCA_040217665.1. Lineage (GTDB taxonomy): Bacteria > Vulcanimicrobiota > SpSt-956 > SpSt-956 > JAKJGF01 > CALARM01. The sequence goes on along the minus strand of JBEHWP010000046.1, from coordinate 6,569 downwards.
CTCCGAAGTTTCAGAAGGTGTTTTCTCCGAAGTTTCAGAAGGTGTGGAAACTGTTTCTACTGGAGTCGTGCCGCCTGTTGCCTCTGATGGAGTTGTTACCGGTTGCGGGGTAGATGTACTTTCTTTATTACAGCCTGCAAATATGGCTATAAGTAAGAAGATAAGGACTGAACAGATTAAAGTTCTTTTCAAAATTTTTACCTCTTTTCTATTTTTAATTTACATCAGTATAGGGCAATTACATGATAAAATCAAGATAAAAAAAGAGATTTTTTATTGTTTCGTTACCTCTCAGTACCGAGCTCTTTCACGAGTCTGAAACCGACATAAGGTGATGTTGTTCCCGGCAAACAACTATAGCGGTGTGTCGTTCGAAAATAAGAATTTTTACTTTATATACAGGTTTTTATATTGTACTATAAATCACATAAATACACTGTAAATCACATAAATAAAAAAGTCTATGTAAATCCTTTAATATGCTTGACAAACTATTTGTTTTTGAGATAATTATAGGAGTAAAAAAATTATATTATTTATAGTTATATGAATGTTATTTATACACTGTTTTTATACAAATTTATTTATGAAAGAGGTATTTATTTTTATGCGTATGTTATATGTATTACTTATGATTTTCTCTTTACTTTTTTCCGGATGTCAGACAGGTGGAGGTGCAGAAGGGGATATACTCATAGGCGGTTCTATCAGTATAAGTGATCTCAGTAAGGCCTGGGCAGAAGCTTATATGAAGAAAAATACCGGTACAAAGATTGAAGTTCTATCAACAGGAAGCAAAAAAGGTATAGAAGATTTCCTTGAAGGTAAGGTGGATATTGCAGAGTCTTCAAGAAAAATAAGCACTGAAGAGATTTTAAAAGCGAAGGAAAAAAATATTGACGTAGGAGAATTTTATGTGGGCTTTAATATTTACTGTATCTCTGTAAATCCCGGTAATAAAGTTGAAAAACTGGATAAAGACCAGATTAAAGATATATTTTCAGGTAAAATTACGAACTGGAAAGATGTTGGAGGAGAAGAAGGGGAGATTTCTGTTCTGTACAGGGAAATTACTGCTGGAGAATATGATTATTTTCTCGAAAAATTTATAGATATAAGCAAAAATGTTGATATGAATAAACTTCCTGCCAATATCAAAATTCTTAAAACACCTGAAGATATAGTCAAAGAAATAGGGAAGAACAAAAATGCCATAGGATATTTCTTTATGAACTACCAGGATAAGAGTACAAAAGCTCTTGCAGTGTCGAAAGAAAAGGACGGCGAATATCTTACACCTTCCGTGGAAAATGCTCAGACAGGCAAGTATCCTGTTCTTCGCCCTTATTATATGTATATAAGTAAATATGCTAAAAAGCCTCTCAGAGATTTTATAGATTTTATATACAGTGACGAAGGTGCTGATATAGCAAAGAAAAACGGTTTTGTTCCTGTTCCCAATAGAGGTGAACAGAGAGAAACATTGTTTGAGTATATTTAGTACCGCAGCAGGTAAATTGGTACCCAAAAAAATATGGCATACACTCATGTCCCTGGCCGGGCTCTGGAGGAAAAGATATGCCGTATTAAAAGAGAGTTATAAATGATATAGATGCAAAATATTAACAGTCTGTAAAACCAGTTTACCACGTAACAGGATCATATCTTTTCCGGAAGAGTCCGGCCAGGGACAGGTTTTAGAAATGGATACGAACTTATCTTGAGCGGTATTCAGGGTAGTGAGTGGTGAAAAGTGAAAAGTGGAAGACACACATTACGCATCACCCATTACGAACCACCTGTCACGGGTCACCCGTCACGTGTGACGATATAAATATAAATATGTTAATAGATGTAAATTTCCTTAAAGATTTAACTATAGAGTCCGGCAAAATAGCCCTGACTTATTACGGCATGGTAAAGCCCTGTGAAAAACCTGATAAGACTCCTGTAACAGAGGCTGATTTATTCCTGGATAAATTTATAACAGATAAAATCCGCGAGAAATATCCTTCTCATATTATTTTAAGTGAAGAAATGTCAGAGAAGGCTGTTGCGAAAACAGATCATGTGATATGGGCAGTAGATCCTCTTGACGGAACTGCATCTTTTTCCTGCTGTCTTCCTGTATGGGGCATTTCCATAGGTGTTCTCGTAAATTATATGCCTGTTTACGGAGCTTTTTATATGCCTGTTACAGATGAGCTTTATTATTCTGACGGAGAACATACGTATTTACGGGAACAGAAATTGAATATCTCTCACGCCGTTATTGATGAAAATTCCTTCCTTGCTGTTCCTTCTTATGCCCATCGTGCTTTTGAACTGAGAAAATTTCCTGGTAAAACCAGATCTATGGGCAGTATAGCAGCTCATATGTGTTATGTAGCAAGGAATACGGCTATAGGAGCTATAATGAGAGGTCATATATGGGATATTGCAGCAGGATGGGCCATCTGCAGAACAGCAGGAGGCAAAATGGCTTTTATGGATAAAACTGACGTTGACTGGTATGAACTCTGTTCCTGTGATAAAGCAAAAAAAGAAGCTCTTCTTTCCGGAAAAGATAATTTTGAGCATCTATTCAGAATAGTTACAGAACATAATAACAAACAGTAAGTTTACTTTCAACTCACTGTTCGCTTAATTAAAATTTTCCGTTTTTTTATAAATCAGGTGTCGGGTTATGGGTGATAGGTGTTGGGTTTTAAAGATCTTGACCCCACACCTATCACTCAAAAATTTGAAGGAGATTATTTTTTTACAGTTCCTATAATTGTGATGGGTAATGCGTAGGATACGCCTGAGAACTTTTCACTTTTCACTCTTTATTAATACATACAAGCTGAAAGATAATTACTGTTATATTATCTTTCCCGCCTCTTTCGTTTGCCAGGTCTACCAGTTGTGCTGTGATTTTGTCAAAATCGGTAGAAGATGTCACGATAGACTGAAGTTCTTCATTGGGAAAATAGTCCCACAGGCCATCACAGCAGATTAAAACAATATCCCCCGGTTTAAGAAGTTCTTCATAGGTAGCAATTTCTACAGGATGGTTGGGACCAAGACTCCTGTATATAAGGTTTTTATGAGGATAATTCTGTGCCTGTTCCGGTGTAAGCTGTCCCATTTTTAGCAGACGTGTTACAAGGGAATGGTCTTCCGTTATTTGCCTTACCTCTTCTGTGTTAATAATATAGGCTCTTGTATCTCCTACATGACCTATAAGTAATCTGTTCCCTATAAGGAGAGCTGCTGTTATGGTTGACCCCATACCTTCCCTTGAAGGATCTTCATGGGAATAGTTATAAACCTTTTCATTGGCATATTCAAGTGCTCCCGATAGGATTTTTGCATCAATAGGAAAATTGCATGACCTGTCAAGAAGACTCTCTGAAGCTTTTTCAGCTACATATCTTATGGCCATAGAACTTGCTACTTCCCCGTCAGACATACCTCCCATGCCATCTGCTACTATAAATAAACGGGGCTGGATAAATTCGGAACATTCATTCATAGTAAGCTGCATTGTAAGCATACTATCCTGATTCAAATCACGTACTTTCCCGACATCGGTTCTCATAGAACCTCTTATGCGGATATGAGCTTTTTTTTCTATAACAGTGCTTTCACTGTTATCTTCAGGAAAATTATTTTTCTGTTCTTGTTCGATTGTGTTATTAGGAGAATTCAAATAATTATACCCGTTATACTGGTATATTTTATCCGGGTATTACACCCCCCTTATGGCTGTTAAGTAAGTTAAAAAGTATCATAATAATCTGTGTAATATTATTTTTACACAAAATTTATAACACTGTTAAAATTTTCATTTTATAATTTTAGCATATTTTAATATTAAATAGAATAATTTTTAAAAGAAAATTGTAATAATTTTTCTGTAAAATTGGATAGCGAGTTGTGAAATACAACTATCTAAATAATACTCGTCATGGAAGTGTAAATTATGATATAATTCATTTATGGATAAACTTGAGAAAAAAATTCTTTATAAAATAGGAGAAGCAAATAAAAAATTTAATTTGATCGAAAATGGCGACAGGATTATGGTTGGCCTGTCAGGAGGAAAAGATAGCTGGTCTCTTCTTCATCTGTTAGATATACTGAAACATAAGGTACCTTTTAAATATGAATTGATGGCAGTCAATATAGATCCAGGGTATGAAGATTATAGATCCGATATCCTCGAAAAAGCTTTAAAGGAAAGAGGATATGATTATCATATAGAAAAAACCTGTATTCTGGATATTATAAAAGCAAAAATGAAAAGAAACAGCTATTGTTCTTTCTGTTCCCGTCTCAGAAGAGGTATTCTTTACGATCTGGCTGTTAAGTTTAAGTGTAATAAAATAGCTCTGGCACATCATATGGATGATTTTATTGAAACTCTTTTACTTAACCAGTTTTTTATAGGAAAAATAAAAGCTATGCCGGCAAAATTATATTCTGATGACGGAAGAAATATTGTTATAAGACCTCTCGTTTATGTAGAAGAAAAATATACTGCCGAATATGCCATGAAAAAAGAATTTCCTGTCATATTCTGCAAATGCCCTGGCTGTGACAGTAATAATTCCAGAAGATTTATGATAAAAAAACTCCTTTCAGAACTGGAAAAAGAAATGCCTGAGATAAAAAGCAGTCTCATTAAGTCACTTTCCTGTGTGGAAGGCCGGTATTTACTGGATAATTCTATTGAAGAAAAAGCCATGTCATCTGTAGTGGAACAGAGTCCCAGTTCAATTGTTATTACCGATACGTCCGGACATATTGAATATGTAAACAGGAAATTTACTGAAATTACAGGTTATACACTGGAAGAAGTGAAAGGAAAAAATTCGAATATATTAAAATCAGGTGAAACCTCTCCTGATGTCTATAAGATTTTATGGGAAACTATAAGGAAAGGACGTGAATGGAGAGGAGAGTTTCATAACAAAAAGAAAAACGGAGAATTTTACTGGGAATTTGCATCTATTTCGCCTCTCAGGGATGCCGGTGGTCATATAACACATTTCCTGGCTATTAAAGAAGATATTACAGAAAGGAAAAAAATGGAGGAAGAATTAAGGCAGGCAAAAGAGCAGGCAGAAGTTGTAAATCGTGTTAAAAGCCAGGTACTGTCGAGTATATCTCATGAGCTCAGAACACCTATGAATTCTATCCTTGGTATTTCTAAGATATTAATGACCAGGCATGGTGATAATTTAAATGAAAAACAGATTAAAGGTCTGTCTATGATAAATGAAAGCGGAACAAGACTTCTTGCCTGTATTGATCATATACTTGAACTGGCCACACTGGAGGCAGGGAAAACAGAATTAATTCTGGAAATATTTTCTCTTGAAGATATGATTGCCGATATAGAAGGTTTTATTAGAAATATTAAGAAAGATGATATACGTTTCATTATAACAAGAGATAAGGGATTACCTGTTTCGATCTTTTCTGACAGAAAAAAAATTATTCAGATACTTGTAAATTTTCTGGCAAATGCTGTAAAATTTACTTCTTCAGGAGAGATTGAACTGAAAATATTTATGAAGGATGAAATGGTCGTTTTTTCTGTTCATGATACAGGGTCAGGTATATCTCCGGAAAATTTAGACTTTATATACGATGATTTTAGAGATTTCGATAAGGGGCAGTTAACAGGTTATAAGAGAATAAAAAGAGGGCTTACAATCAGTAAAAAACTTGCCATATTGCTACAGGGCAATATACAGGTAGAAAGTGAACAGGGAAGGGGTTCTACTTTTTCTTTTATTATTCCTTACTTTAAAATTTGACCGGGATTTACAGGATTTATGGGATTACCGGGATGATTAGTCTAATTCCTCTTCCCGGTAACAGGCATGACCGGAGCGGGCACAATTAGATATGAGAATTAGCATCCAGTGAAGTTGCAAACTTCATCATTCTCATATAAATCTTTTAATCCCGAAAATCCCGGTCGGCTTCAGGGGATTATCAGTATGATAAATTTAATAATGAGAGAGGTAAATGAATGGATGGTAAAGATAAGATTTTAATAGTTGATGATGAACCGGCAAATGTATTTTTACTGGAATTAATTCTTGAAGATAAATATGAACTGATAAAAGTCGATAACGGTAAAGATGCCGTTAAAATGACCGGAGAAGAACTGCCTGATCTTATTTTGCTCGATATAATGATGCCGGTAATGGATGGCCTCGAAGTCTGTAAAATACTTTCAGATAATAATAAAACCAGAGATATTCCCATAATCCTTGTATCTGCAAAGATTCAGGATGAAGATGTAGAAAAAGGACTGGACCTCGGAGCAGTAGATTATATTAAAAAACCTGTTTCTGAAACAGAGCTTAAAGCAAGAGTAAGAACTGCTCTCAGAATAAAACACAGAGAAGACGAGTTAAAGAGATTGAATAAATTAAAAAATGATTTTTTACATATAGTTTCTCATGATCTCCTTTCACCTTTTACAAGTATTTTAAACAGTTCCGGTTTACTTCTGAACAGAGATTTTTCCAATCCACTGAATGAGATTCAGAAAGAATTGATTGATA
>JBEHWP010000045.1:0-15707 GCA_040217665.1 Vulcanimicrobiota bacterium | reverse complement strand
GTTGGGTGAGGCTCTTCCGAAAAATCTATACCGTATTAAAAGAGAGTTATAAATTATATAGACGCAAAATATTAACAGTCTGCAAAACCAGTTTGCCACGAAACAGGATCATATCTTTTCCGGAAGAGTCCGGACAGGGACAGGTTTTAGAAATGGGTATGAACTTATCTGGAGCGGTAATTAGTTTGAAGTATAGCCGGCTACTGATGATGAGTCACAATAGAAACTATAAGCAATAAGATACTTCCCGTCAGAAGTATTCCAAGAAACACACTCAATAAAAGCCACATAGTATTATCTATTTTTCTTCTTTGCTGCCTCTCTTCAATCAACATACCAAGAATAAGTCCTGCGACAGCACCTGCTCCATGAGCCATATTATTTGATCCTGTAAACATACCGAAAATAAAGCCGTAGATAGCCCACCTGACAAAGAATTGCCTTATCCTTATCTGGCGTGTCCTGTGAAAATAGGTTATACCCATACCTATAAGCCCGAAGAGCGCTCCTGATGCTCCGGCTGAAATACAGTTAGGTATAAATAACATGGTTGCCACAGAACCGGCAAGTCCCGATAGAAGGAAAATGGAAAAAAATCTTGTAAAACCAAGTATTTCTTCCAGAACAGGGCCGAGTTTTAACAGAGCTATTATATTGAAGCCAAGATGGGCAAGACCTATGTGAACAAAAATAGCCGTAAAAAGTCTCCACCAGTCACCGTTAAAAGGAGTAATCTGAGCGCCTCCAAGGAACAGTATATTATTATCCGGTGATATAAGAGCAGAACTGTTTCCAGCTGATAAAATAAATACAAAATCTGCTATGGAAAGGAATAAAAACAGTGCTGTAGCAGAAGCCACATGGGCTCTGTCAAGGCCGAAGAATCTTTTAATTACTTCTATAAAATAAGGAGAAATTTTACTTTTACATCTGGGACAGATTTTGTCTTTCGGCGTAATAATAGCACCACACCTGCAGGTACGATTACGGACAGAGTTAGAAGACAATCTTCCAGTCAGATTATTCTTAAATATAAGAATATTTTCCTTAAATCGTAAAAGTCTCCACTGAATAACTGTACCATTAAGACCGAGTCTGTCAAAAAATTTCTTCCAGTCCAATCTAACCACCTTTTGTAACAACCATATTTACCTCAATATATATTCATATATCACCCAGGGCATCCAGAGCACAGGTTCTGCTTCGACATCATTCCTCATAGTATATTCCGATGCCCGTAATGCTTCTTCATATAATTCTATCAATCCGTTACTATTAAATCTGATATTCAATCTGTCTCTGTACTCAGTTTCAAGTCTGTTACAGATAAAAGAATGAAAGCTTCCCGAATCATATCCGAGAATTTCAAATCCAAGTTCTTTTGAAGTCTCCATATACTTACGGGATGACAAAATTTCATAAACCCCCGGTTTTCCGTATCCGTGAAGAGGTTTCTCCTTCTCTAAAAATTTGTCTGCATATTCTTTCGAAAGGCCTATGGCAAGTAACTTTATATGCCCCATATGCTTCAGGTATTTAGTATAAAATTCCCTGGCCGTATTTATATCAAAAAATACATTGGGCCATCCGAATCTGTTTGAATTAAAGAGTAAATCCACATATCTTTGCAGTTCAAAAAAACCGCTATTGTCAAGATTTAACTCCTCTTTAACCTGTTCAATCTCTTCTTCACTGTTTTTCACCTGGCTTAAAGCCCATATACCGGGATAAATATTACAAATACAGTTACTAATTGAAAAAATCCTGGAAGGTAAAATGTCTTTATTCATGGATTCCTGAATTTCATAACCTTTTACAAGGTAATAACCTCCCAGATAATAGTTATGTTTCTCGTTCATAAATACTCCTTTTTTTATTACCGTAATACGTAACGCTTAACGCGTGACGGGAGGAACAGATTCTCATACTTCATTGTGACCGAAACATTCATGGCCGTTAGAAGTTAATTAAAGTAACTTGACAATGTCACATTTAATAAAATAACAATTACCTGTCAGTTTTCAGTTAATAATTAAGCTAATCGCTAACAGCTAATAGCCAAGAACTGATAACTATTTTATCAAAGCAGGTAATATGACAATGTCAGGGTAATCCATAGCTTATTCTATTCATTATTGTTTCCTTTACGTTACCCTGAATGTAACAGTTACACTGAAACTCTCATTCTTAGCATTTATTTCCTGAAATTTTCTTAATATTTCTCTCGCTTCTTCCGTATTGGGTTTTATTTCTATATTTAATTCCATTGATTCCGAAGAAATTATATCTTTCTCAAAAGAAACTATCTTTTGAGTTTCCTTGGGTACGTCAGGACAGGAAATATTTTCTTTCTCCATAGATATAAAACGTTCAATATCAATAGATTTTCCAATTTTTTTCCCTTCATCGACTTTGGGCGGCCTGTCAAATATGGGATTGGCTTTTACAACAACAATATCTTTTTCATCCAGACTTTCTGCAAGGTCATGTTTTATAATTTCTTCACCCATTATTCTCCTGACAGCTTTTTCCATCTGTGATTTTGTATACTCATCTGTTTCTACATTAATGGCCTCTTCAAGTTCTTTAATCGACGATTCTCTTTTCAAAGAACTGATAGCAGAGGCAGCAGCTCCTCTTACAAATTTACTCTGATCCATAAGAGAATTAAGTAAAGCTCTCTCTGCATCAGGGGATTTGTAAACTGCCAGTGCCCAGCAGGCTCTCACCTTTATCTCTTCCCTGCTATCCTGCAATGCACGAATACATTCTGAAACCTTCTTAAAATTATATGTTTTACCGATTTTCATTTTTAATAATATTATAAAGGTTACCACTGTTAAAACTACGACAGCTACGGCAGCAATACGCCAGTAAAACGGTATCTGATTTATCAGATCCATTATGTCCGGTACCTGTTTTTCTACCTGTTCTATTAAAGAGATTAAAATTTTCATATTTTTCACTTTCTTTTTATATGAGAATCGTCACACATAACGCGTAATGCGTGACGGGAGGAACAAATTCTCAATTTCGTTGTAACCGAATAGCTTATGGTAGTTAGTGAGTAAAATATGGCACAGTCACTCACTATTCACTACTAACTCATTAATTATAAATTGTTATTAACCTGACTACAATATAAACTCCTCACTCTTCACCATTGACAATTTTCATATAAATTATTCCATAGATTTTTGTTAACAAAATTTTAACAAATTAACTGATAAGAATCAAGGGAAATATGATATAATTTATGCGTATAGTTGTATACATAAAAGCCTTCAAAACAGATAAAGAAGCCTAATGACAGGAGGAAATTAAATGAAAAGCATTTCCCAGGCGAATACAAGTCAATATCTGGCAGCCCTGAGGAATCTTAACCAGGATAATAAATACCAGGCAACACCGAAAATTGAAAGAAGTCCTTCTGATAGAACATCAGAAGATACAGTCGTGTTGTCTGAAAAATCACGGAGTTCAGAAGATGATAATTTCATAAGTGTAATAATATCCACAGATAATCCTCAAAAAAAGGAAGCACTGTTAAGTGCCAATGCCAGGATGAAATCAGAGCATAAAATCCCCAGAAAAGTAAGGGTAGACAGAACACTCGGAGGCGGGGAATTTATAGCGAAGGTAGATAAAAAAACCATTAAAAATCTTGAATCTGCAGGTTTCAAAGTAATAGAAGATGCCCAGGATTTTGTGCTGCCTATTTTTCCTAACAGAGTTCAGTGTAAATCAAAGGAAGAAAAAACTATACCCTCTGTTACAAAAGAAACAAAACAGTCAGGTAATCAGGTAGTTAATAATGTAGCAAAACTTGCCATTAACGCTACAACCGATATAGATAATCTGACAGCTAAAGGAAGAGGTGTATCTATTGCCATACTGGATACAGGCATAGCCCCCCATCCTGATATAAAAGATAAAATAATAGCCTTTAAAGATTTTGTAAATGATAAAGAAGGTCCCTATGATGATAACGGTCATGGAACACATGTAGCAGGTGATGCAGCAGGTACAGGCGCAACGTCTCAGGGAAAATATAAAGGAACTGCTCCCGATGCCCACATAGTAGGGGTAAAAGTATTGAATTCCGATGGAGGAGCAAAGGTATCAAATATAGTTGAAGGTATAGACTGGGTAATTGAGAACAGAGACAAATATAATATAAGAGTTATAAATATGTCTATAGGTGTTCCTTCGCCGGGACATCAATTTGATCCTATAGATAAAGCTGTAGAGAGAGCTGCAAATGCAGGTATAGTTGTAGTTGCCGCTGCTGGAAATGAAGGGCCTAAAATGGGAACTATCGGAGGAGCGCCCGGTAACAGTCCCTTTGCTTTAACAGTAGGAGCAGTAGATGATAAAAATACTGTAGACAAAAGTGATGATGAAATAGCACCTTTTTCAAGCAGAGGTCCCACTATAGACGGAATAGTGAAACCTGATCTGGTAGCACCCGGAACAAATATAATCTCTCTTAATATCTCAGGGAGCCAGATCGACAAAATAGCAAGATCAGTAAAATATTTAAAGGAATTACCGGATGAAAAACTCAAAGAACTTCCGAAAGAACTCTTTGAAGGCCTCGGCCTTAATCCGGCTGTAAAGGAAAAAACTCCCGGAGAAATAAGGAAGTATCTTGAAAAGAACCTTCCCAACATTAACTATGTAGATGAATATTATGTAGGTATGCCGGGCACATCTATGGCTGCTCCCATAACAGCCGGAATTGTGGCAGATATGCTGGAGACGAACCCTCAGTTATCACCTGCCCAGGTAAAGGATATATTAACAAAATCAGCAGATGATATGGGACTGCAGAAAACCGCTCAGGGAGCGGGAGTTATAGATCCTCCTGAGGCTCTTTACAAAGCATCTAACCTGAGAGGAGAACTGCCTGAATCTTTTATATCACTGAGAGATAATTTCATTGCTTCAACCAGAAATGATGTATTTTATATAAGCGGTTCTGCAGGAGGAAGCAGGGTAAAAACTTAACGGTGACCGGTGAACAGTGACCGAAACTTTAATTTTTATTTAATTTTTATTATGTTGCAAGGCTCACTGTTCACTGTTCACTAAAAATCTATTCTGATTTATAATCTTCTCCTAATTTTTTGACTATCTCAAGAGCCTTTCTTATAGAATCATAATCACTGTCTTTTGCCTCTACATATCCGTCTACTTTAATTTTTTCTGCCAGTATTTTAGTCTCTTCTGTTTTTCCTATAGTCAGAAAAACATCCAGTAATTTCTTTGCAATTTCAGGATCGAACTTTTTAGATATAAGAATAGGCCCCATAGGAATTAGAGCTGAAGTCTTCAATATTTTAAGTTCCTCTGTTTTGTCATTCTTTTCTTTAACAAAAGCATAATCAAATATACCTGCGCCATCTATATATTTTTGATAGACCCCTTCGAGAGAAGAATCATGACCTCCAGAATATGTTACCTTTGAAAAGAATTTCAGTGATTTAACACCTTCTTCTGCAAGCATAGCCCTGGGGAAAAGATATCCTGACGTAGAATCTCTGTCAGTAAATGCAAAATTTTTACCTTTAAGTCCTGCAATATCATTAATACCACTGTCTTTGCGAACGATTATTACACTGGTATAAAATGGCTGGCCGTTAGCGGTAGGTTTTACAAGGGGAAGTGCTCCTGCTTTTTTATGGGCCTCTACATATATAAGTGGCCCTGCATAACAAAAATCAACTTCTTTACTGGAAAGGGCTTCTATTATTTCATGATATGATTTTTTTATAGTTACATCTACAGGTATGCCTGTTTCCTGAGTAATATAATCGGCCAGCATTGACCATCCTTCTAACATTTTAAGCCTGTTATCCATAGGTATTGAAGCAAATACAAGAGGTTTCATTGCAGGATTAACAGTAGGCTTGGGGGGAGCAGTAGGCACGGGAGTAGATTCCGGTGGAGATCCGAAACGGCATCCGGTAATAAAAATTATTAGAAGAAGTGATATATAAATAATTTTTTGCACAGAATAATCCTTCCTAACATGGGAAAATAATACCGGAATCTTTTACTTCAAGAAATTTTTCGAAAGAAAATCTGTAAAGTCTGGCAGGTCTGTGAAGAGTCTTCATTATCTTCTTACCTGTATCTTCCAGTATATTGAGGGAGAGTATTTTCTTCCTGAAATTTCTCTTATCCAGTGTTTTATCCAGAATAACCTCATAAACCCTCTGAAGTTCACTGAGAGTAAATTCTTCCGGCAAAAGCTGAAATCCTGCAGATGTATACTCAAGTTTATATCTCAATCTTGTAATGGCATAATCCATAATTTTACTGTGGTCAAAAGCAAGTGAAGGTAATTCTTTTGTCGAATACCATCTGACTTCTTCTGCATCTGTAGATGCGTAAAGTTCAAGTTTTTCACTGTTTATAAGGGCAAAATAAGCCACAGTAATAACCCGTGTACGGGGGTCTCTCCCCGGATCACCAAAGGTGTATAATTGCTCCAGATATACATCTGAAACACCTGTTTCTTCTTTTAACTCTCTAAAAGCTGCTTCTTCAAGAGATTCGTCTATTTTAACAAATCCGCCGGGAATTGCCCAGAAATTTTGATAGGGAGGTCCTTTTCTCTTTATCAACAGAACTTTCAAATCATTATCTGTGATTGTAAAAATAACTATATCTACAGTAACAGATGGTCGTTCATATTTAGAAGGATCGTAATCTTTAATGTTCTCTTCCATGTTAATTACTCCTTTACAGGGTTTAAAAGTTGAGAGTTGAAGGTTGAGAGTTGAGAGTTAAACAGTTTAAAGAAAAACTCTCAGCTTTAAACACTTACTAACACTCCAGATAAGTTCGTAACCATTTTATCAGCTTCTCCCTGACAGGCTCTTACGAAGAAAAATCATTTGCCTTATATCATTTGTTTTCCAGATAATAAATTAATCCTTATTTAATTTTTAATTCTAAATAAAAAACTAATTTTTCTTCTCCAGAGTCTGCCGGGGAGAAGCTTTTTCGGATATTTTTTTATCTGTTACGGTACTTACGGATCTGAACATAAACATTTAATAAACATTTTCCTACCGTCACTCGTTACGCATTACGCGTCACGAATGCATATATGTATTATATATGCTTACCTCAATATTAACTGATTACCGCTCCGGGCTCAATATCCTTTGCAACTGATAAAACAGTGAGTTTATCACCGATAGAAGCGGCAAGTATCATACCATTCGATTCTACATTCATAAGTTTTACAGGAGCAAGATTTGCCACAACAATCACAGTCTGTCCGACCAGTTCTTCAGGTTTATAATGCTGTGCCATACCTGCAACGACCTGACGTTTTTCAAAACCCAGATCCAGAAGAACCTTCAATAATTTTTTAGATTTCGGAACCTGTTCTACTGTAAGAACTTTAGCCACACGAAAATCGAGTTTTGCAAAATCGTCATAAGTTATCGTCTCTTTAAGAGGCGCATATTCAAGAGCCGGTTTTTCCTTTTCCTTCTGTATTTGTATAAATTCTTCTTTCATCTTCTCCATCTCACCTTCTATTACCTTATCATCAATTTTGGCAAAGAGTACTACAGGCTTCCCGATTGCCATACCGGGTGCCAGTTCTTTTTCTGCAATATTCTGCCATCTTTCCTTTTCAATATCTGTACTGTAGCCAATCATAGACCAGAGTTTTTTACTGCTCTCAGGCATAAATGGAAAAGACAGAACAGAAAGCACAGAAAGAAGCTTTGCACAGACATACATAGTAGTGCCACAGTCTGACAGATTATCCTTCCTGGATTTCCACGGAGCCTTATCATTATAATACCTGTTACCCTTTCGGGCCAGTTCCATAAGTTCATGAGAGGCCTGACGGTTTTTAAAATTCAGGAGACATTCTTCTATGATAGCGGGAGTTTTCTTTATTTCTTCCATCATATTCACATCTATATCTGCCATATTACCGGGAGCAGGAATCTTTCCGTCAAAATATTTTTCGATAAATGTAAGGACTCTATGAACAAGATTTCCGTAAGTATCTGCAAGATGATCATTATTTCTGCTCTGAAAATCCTTCCATGTAAATTCTGTATCCCTGTTTTCCGGGCTATTGCTTATAATGGCATAACGAATTACATCACCGGGATATTTCTTGAAGAAATCATCGACTGATATATACCAGCCCTCGCTTTTTGAGAACTGTTTCCCTTCAAGATTATAAAATTCGTTGGCAGGAACATTCCATGGCATAACAAGAGGCTTGTCCTGGCCCATAATCATGGCAGGCCATACAACACAGTGGAAAGATATATTATCTTTTCCGATAAAATGTACAAGTTTACACTCTTTATCGTACCAGTAATCTTTCCATTTTTCAGGATTTCCCTGTTTTTCCGCCCATTCCATCGTAGAAGATATATATCCTATAGGCGCATCAAACCATACATAAAGAACTTTACCCTGTGCATTTTCAAGGGGCACCGGAATACCCCAGCCAAGATCTCTTGTAATAGGCCTTTCTTCAAGACCATTTTTAATCATATTACCTATAAAATGTCTGACATTTTCTTTCCACTCTTTATGGGAGTCAAGCCATGCAAGAAGTTTTTCAGAAAGTAATTGAAGCTGTAAAAACCAGTGTTCTGTCTCTTTTATTTCAGGTTGTTCATTACAGACTTTACATTTAGGGTCTCCTAACTCCATAGCTTCAAGCCATTTCCCGCACTTACCGCATTCATCTCCTCTTGCGCCTTCATATCCGCAGGCAGGACATATACCCATAACATACCTGTCTGCAAGAAAACGATTACAGGATTTGCAGAAGAGCTGTTTTGTAACATGAGATTTTACATAACCGTTATTATAGAGATCCATGAAAAATTCCTGTGATAACTTATAATGATGTTTCATGGAAGTACGGGAAAAATTATCAAATTTTATATTGAAATTATCAAAAATAGTCTTTATAACATTATGATATTTATCTACATGTTCCTGAGGTGTTGTTTTTTCTTTTTCTGCCGAAATGGTGATTGCCACACCATGTTCGTCTGTGCCGCATATATAAATAATATCGGCTCCCCTCATACGCTGAAATCTTACATATATATCTGCAGGGAGATATGCTCCTGCAATATGTCCGAAATGTATGGGGCCGTTTGCATAAGGCAATGCACTTGTTACAAGATATTTTTCTTTATTCATACAAGAAAACTCCTAACTTCAATGATTAACAGTGTAAACCTGCAAAGATAAAATGTTACACAGTCTATAAAAATTTAGTTTCTATAAATAATTACGAGATTATATTATCACAAATAGAAAGTACTTTCAAATTATTGATTATATTTTTTTATAACACATAGATTTACTTTTACCGGAAACTGCATTTGATTACGGACCTGAGAATAAGCATGTAATAAAAGGTTTCCTCCCGTCACGCGTTACGCGTTACGCGAGCATATATGTAGTATTGATGAATAGTGAAACGTGAAAAGTAAATAAAATCCAGTTTTTTCACTTTTCACTATTCATTTTTCACTCTCAATATTCTGTGGCAAATTTCTTTTTCTATGTTTTATATAATCACCTGTCATTTTTCAACGTAATCCCATCACTTAAGAAAAGCAAGAGCTCTGTTAGTATTTCCATCCATAATTACAGACATATACATATTATCTTTAATTTCTTTAATAGAAATAACTCTGACTGTATTGCTAAAATATTCATATTCAGGAAGCATTTCTAAAAGTTTATTCTGTGATTTCAGTAAAAAATCCTCATTAAAAATAGTTTTATCATGATCTGGATAAAGAGGTAAATAATAAATATCTGCCTCTACAAGATCCTGAAAAAAATGAGTTCCGAAAGACAGTTCAGGTACATAATTACCATGATTTCTTGCTATTTCAATTAACATGACAGTATTATTCACATCACAGTATGTAACACTTACACCAAGTTTAATATCTCCTCTACTTCCCCACCTTCCGGGACCCATGAGAACAAATTTTCTTTTTGGAAGTATTGAATTCAACCTGCCCACTATTTTTGCAACAGTTCTCATATCTTCCATAGATTCCAGGGAACCATAAGCCAGGGGATCTATATAAACAACATATTCAACATCTTCTATACTGGCATTTGTAACATATCTCGTTGCTGAAAATATCTTATCTTCATCAGGAATATTATCCGGTATAGTAATATTATTACCTGCCATTCTGCCCTGTCCCTGGGGACGGCACTGCAATATATAGAGGTCATGACCATCAGAAGCAAATTCTACATCTACAGGGAAATTAAATTCTTCTTTTAAAATTTCCAGGATTTTCTTTATCTGTTTTAAAAAAGGTGTTTTTTCAATAAGCCCCTGGAACGTAACTGTAAAGTCAGTTTCGTCAATATCAAAGAGACCAAGAGGGCTCATAAGATATCCGCTTTTATCTATAGAAATCATATGTTTGAGACCAGGGATCTGATTCCCCGCTTCCTGAACCAGATATTTCACAGGTAATGTTTCAAATTTATTTGTTTCAAGATTCAAAACATCCATATAGTTTTGAGAATATCTTTTTACATTCTCATAGGATACATTTACTTTTATGGAAGGATTTCCGGGGGAAATAATAAAAGGATAATCATTTGTAACCCTGTCTACTGCTCTTGTACCAAGCCCCATAACAAGTCTTACTGCTCCGTCTTCTCTTCTGATTCTCGGAGACCATCGAAATTCATTGTAAGTAAAAGCCACACCTGCAAAGGTAGGGAAAAAATATTTGCCTGCTTTTGTACCTACTACTTCCTGTATAAGTATACCCATTTCCTCATTAAAATCCAGTAATCCTTTTTCTCTTCTGTATTGTATGGGATCAGGGCCATAGGTGCTGGCATAAACCTCTGCTATGGCATCAATCATATCATTCAATCTTTCTGCTCTCGGTCCCTGATTGGGAAGGAAAAGACTCTTATATTTTCCTGCAAAAGTTGCTTCAAAACTATCTTCCAGAAGACTTGAAGAGCGAATTATTAAAGGGATATTTTCAGTCTGGTCTATAATTCCTGCAAGACCTTTTACTATTTCAGGAGGGAAAACAGAATTTTTAAAGATCTGCTGAAGATAGGGATATCCATGCTTTATTTCTCTTATATTCATATATTTAAGATTGGCGAATTCTTCCATAGCATTATATTGAATAAACTCATGGAGTGAATCTGAAGTTATGTACCAGCTTCTCGGAACTTTTATTTTCAATTCAGGATATTTATTACTTGCAGATTCCAGAATTTTATAGGCCAGTAATATGCCGCTGCTTTTTCCTCCTAGCCTTCCTGAACCCTGTGCAGGGCCAATAATATTCTTTACAAGCTCTGAAAAATCCCTTACAGTAATATACTTTCTGGCAATATTTATGAAAGACAGATTTAAAGTAAGGAACCTTCTGATAAGTGCTACCCTTATACCCATATATTCTTCAGGAGAAATACATAATTCTTCTGAAGGTATATTAAAAAATTTATTCAGTTCTGTAGTTATTTTTACCAGTGGAATATTAAGATTTTGAGCTGCATTGGAAAGGAATCTCCCTCTTTCCTGACAGAGCCATGTACTCAGTTGATCTGCAATATCCTGATCCAGAATATGTTCATTGGCAACGTCAAATACAGATGTTACAAATCTCTGGAGTCGTCTGGTACAGAATTTCGGATGAGGCATATTTGTATAGATACTATCCTCTTCAGAACGTTCCGAGAAACCTTCCAGTTCTTTAATAAGTTCATCAATCTGGCTGATATTTTTCGTAACAAGATAATAAATCATTCTTTTTGTCAATCTATAAAGTAAAACAGGATTCGTTTTTGTCAATAAATCAATAATTACTTTCCACTCAGGCTTGTTATAACTCATTTCAGGTTTCTCCTTTTCCCAAATAAACATATATTATAGCAAAAAATTCTTTTTATGTATATGATTAATCGTGACGGGTGACAATACATATAAACTATTGCAGTTATAGCTCCTTATGTGTATAATTATAATATCATCTTAATTTAAAGGAGGACTTTTCATGGTACGTCTTATTAAAAATATTTCCCTCATAGTTATTTATTCAATAACCTGTTATACAAAGAAAAGGAAGTTACATTATTCAGTAATACCTTTATTACTTGTTTTATGTTTTACAGGAGGTATGTTAACGGGAAGAAATGTTACACATGAAGACAGAGATATTTCTTCTCTCTATTCAATTGACAGAAACAGTCTGGAAAATATAGAACCTTCTTTTATAGGTCTGAATGTAAACTACCAGCCTTCTCTGAGTAAAGACGGACGATATGTTGCCTTTTCTGCCATAAAACTTGAAGTAAATAAAATAAAAGATATAGAAATAAAACTTTATGATACAACATCGAGAAAATACGTAATTCTTCCCGGTATTAACAGTAAAGGCTGGGACCTTGCACCTTCCATAACTGCCGATGGCCGTTATATATCCTTCCAGTCAAACAGAGACGGAGTAACTCAATGGAATATATATCTTTATGATGTGGAAGGGAAAAAATTTGTCGACGTGCCAGGTTTGAACAGTCCTTTCCCGGATTTCAACCCTTCTATAAGCCCTGAAGGCAAGTTTATTACATTCAATTCCCTGAGATCTGTTGTACCTAAAGTATATCTTTACAGTATGGAAGAAAAGAAGATAAAACCACTTATGGAAGATACTGTGGAATAATGGGTATTTGCCAGAAGGCATAATGTATTTTGTGTGAATATATTATAAAATAAGGATTTAAGGAATTTTATGCAAAATTTATCAGTCAAAACTTTTTAGGAGGAGTTTAGATTTTATGTTAACCGGTTTTTTTCTAATAATAATTTTTCTATCTTTTACATTAAAACCATGTTTTGCATCAGAAACAGGAGAAGAAGAGGAAGAGGAAGATCCGGAACTGGAAGCAATTATGGACAAACTTTCCTCAGACGATCCTGATCTCAGATCAGAAGTAATAGACTATCTGAGCTACTGCGGACATCCGAAAGCATTTGAACTGTTAGTTGAAACCCTTAAAGATGAAGACTGGGCAGTAAGAAAAGATGCTGTTATAGCTCTCGGTAATATGGGAGATATAAAATCAGTGCCCCATATAGCATCACTGCTCGGCGACGAATACTGGCATGTCAGGAAAGAGGTTATAAGAATTCTCGGACTCCTGGGAGGAAAAGATGCCGTAGAACCATTAATGAATTTGCTTCGTTCACCTGATGAACTTATAAAATCCAGCGCCCAGAAAGCTCTGATTAAAGTCGGTAATAAAGCAATTGAAGGCATGTTGAGTAAAAAAATCAGCGAAAGATGGATGGCAGCAAAAACACTGGGAGTACTCAAAGATAAAAGGCCTCTCCCTCTTCTTCAGGAAGCAATCAAAATTGAAAGAGATGTAAAGGTAAAAAAGGCAATTCAGGAAGCCATAGATATATTATCAAATCTTCAGGAACAGCAGCCGGTACAGCCGATACAGGAAGAAGAGCCTGACACCGCTTATGATCCTGACGACATCATACCTGATGAACCGGATGAAACACCTGTAATAACACGACCACTACCGGTACAGAATATAACACAGCCATTACCGGCTGATACACCGGTACAGAATATAACACAGCCATTACCGGCTGATAATAATCAACTGCCTGTACAGGAAGATAAACCGGTACATCAGGCACAGACCACTGAGACCGGAAGTGTAACACCAGAGGCTACATTAATGACAGAATCAAGTACAGCTAAAGACAGTGAATTAAATAAAGAAGTAGATGCTTTTCTTGCTTCTCTTGATGAAAATTACAAATAAAAAGGATGACAAGGGTGATGGGGAACCATCGTCCATGTCTGTTACTGTATGTTCTATATAAAAAGGTTAACCCTGCTTATATTTATTCTTTTTTTTCTGCCAGAAATATTTCTGGCAGAAACACAGTCTACGGGAGAAAAAATTAAATATAATCTCGGAGACGGTATTATTAATTTTGACGGGAAAGGAGAAAAAAATTCAATAAAATCCATTCTTCTTCTTACTGAGATTTACTGTGAAAAGAATAATATTGACTTCAAAAAACTCTATCTTAAAGCCTATCCCGGGGCAGATATAAAATGGATATGTGAGTTAAAAAAAGAATATACTCCCTTTACAGTCATTCCGGAACATATAAATGTAGATCTCCTCATTAATGAACTTATTTATGTAAATTACACAGCTCTCGCAGATGAACTTTCTATATCTGTCTACGGGGAACCGGTATGTACGGAAGAAACATATAATCCTCCTTTTTTTCTAAGATGGTATATTTATCTTTATCTGGGAATACCTGTTTTACTGGCATTTATTATATACAGTTATAAAGAAAAAATAAAATGGACATTCAGAAGACTCAGGCAGAAAGGTTATGATTTTAAAACAGTAGAAGGATGTTTAAAAGCATTAGAAGATAAGGATGAACTGGTAAGAGCCAGAGCAGTGGAAGCACTTTCATCACTCGGCAATGACCATGCTATAGACGGGCTCATAAAAGCCGTAGAAGACAGAGACCCCTGGGTAAGGAAGGCGGCAATACTTGAACTGGGAAACTTGAAAGTAACCAGAGCAGTGCCCGTTTTATTAAAATCCCTGGAAGACGAAAATTATTATATTGTAAGTGCCTCTGCCCATAGCCTGGCCATTACAGGTGACAGAAAAATAATAGAACCTCTGAGAGAAAGACTGAAGACGATAAAAGCATCAGGCACTGCAAGAGATATAAGGAAAGCCATAGAAAAACTGGAAAAAAAAGAAAAGGACAGACGTAAATGAAGTGATTGTAATGAGTGATGCTTAACAAATACGCGTCACCCGTCACGTGTCACCCGTCACGATTATGTTTTCATCATTATTTGGAAAAACACAGAAAAGTGAAATTATACCTCTGGACAGTGAAACAAAAAAATTATTTGACGAGGGAAATCTTCACTATAGAGCAGGTAACCTGGATAAGGCTCTTGAAATTTATGAAACATGTCTGAAACATAATACCTTTATACCTGATATATATAATAATAAAGGAGAAATTTTTTTATTAAAAAATGGCATAGACTCTGCCGGTGAAATATTTAAAGAAATAACGAAAAAATTTCCTGATTACCCGTGTGGCCATTATAATATGGGTATTATATATCAGAAAAAGGGGGATAGAAAAAAAGCATTAAAGGAATTCAATAAGGCCATAAAACTTGAACCATCGGCAAAGTTTTACAATGGTCTGACCAGTGTGTACTGTGATGAAGGTAATTTTGACAGAGCCATAAAGTGTCTTGAGAGAGCTTTAAAGATTGATCCTCTCTATAGAATGTCTTATATAAATTTAAGCAAAATCTATCTTATACAGAAAAATTTCAACAGTGCCCTTAAAGCATGTGAAAAAGCACTGGAGATTTCTCCCGGTGATTCTGCAATATACAATCAGATAGGAAGAATTTATCAGAGTACCGGAGACTTCGATAGAGCCATAGAATTTTATCTGAAGGTTTTAGAGATTTCACCTGAAATGGTTCAGAGTCATTACAGTCTGTCAGTTCTCTATGAACAAAAAAAACTCTGTTCAAAAGCAATTTACCACGGCAGGGTATATCTGGAAGCCGCAGAAAAAGACCTGAAAGACACCGATGTTT
>JBEHWP010000044.1:0-15721 GCA_040217665.1 Vulcanimicrobiota bacterium | reverse complement strand
GGTTCTTTACCGGATGAATTACCGGATTCGTTTGGATCAGCGGGAACAGTATTGGGATCCACCATATAAATAAGTATAAGGTCATCATGTAATAACGGCCCTATTTCACTGGATTTTATCACATTCAGTGCTTTTTCATCTATTTCTTTTCCGGTATAAGCAGCACCTGTATAAACAGTCATTTGTTCTTTCCCTGGCTCATCTATAAAGCTTTTTGTTTTTTCATAGTGACTTACAAAAACTCTGAATTTCAGACCAATGGAATTGGCTTTATCCGGGTCTATATTATACCCGCCGCCATCATTTTTAACCAGTGATTTCAGATATAGTTCATACTGCTTTTTTGACATTATAGGATAATAAATACTGTCTATACTTTTGATATTATTCGGATCGTTCGGATCTTTGTTCTTATCGTAAGAATAGGTATAAACCATATCATAATAACTTGGCATACCTGAAATCTGAATATAAGCACCTGCTTCCACGCCTTTTTCATTTACATCATCGAGGGACATTTTTACAGGGACTCTGGGTTTACTCCCTTCTTTAAATCCTTCTATAAAGGCATTACAGAGACCGCAGCATCCTGAGAAATAAGTAGAGGAAAAAATTATAAAAAGACCATAAATTAAGGTTTTGAGTTTAAACATTTATACCACTCCCTTTCATTTTTATTGATATCTCATTAAAATTCTTTTTTTTTGGTTTATTTCCTCTACAAATTACTTAATAAAAAAATATTAAAAAGGATAAAATCCATCAGATAAGAATAAAAGATTTGCTGTGTAATTCAAAGAGAACATAAAGGAGAAAAATAAAATGAGAAGCAATAAATATAACAGACTTATCCATGAAAAAAGCCCTTATTTACTTCAGCATGCCGCCAACCCTGTAGACTGGTATCCATGGTGTGAAGAAGCTTTTGAGAAGGCAAGAAAGGAAGATAAACCGGTATTTCTTTCCACAGGCTATTCTACATGCCACTGGTGTCATGTAATGGCTCATGAGTCTTTTGAAGATCCTGAAGTTGCTTCCCTTATGAATGAAACTTTTGTTTCCGTCAAGGTAGACAGAGAAGAAAGGCCTGATATAGACGGGATTTATATGACAGTCTGTCAGATAATAACAGGAGGAGGCGGGTGGCCCCTTACCATAATTATGACTCCCGATAAAAAGCCTTTTTTTGCCGGCACCTACATACCGAAAGAAGATCGTTACGGAAGAGCGGGAATGATTTCACTCATAAATAAAATAAAAAAACTCTGGAAAGAAAGTCATTATGATATATTGATTACTGCAGGGGATTTTACCGAAACACTTGAGAGGCTGGAAGTAAAGGAAGAAGGGGAAAAGCTTGATGAAAAGAATCTCAAGAAAACCTGTGAACAGCTTGCAGGCCGTTTTGATCATATATACGGAGGCTTCGGAAGAGCACCGAAATTTCCTACTCCTCATAATCTGTTCTTTCTTCTCCGGTACTGGAAAAGATATGATGAACCAATGGCTCTTGAAATGGTAGAGAAAACCCTTAAATTTATGAGGCTCGGAGGAATTTATGATCATGTTGGTTACGGGTTTCATCGTTATTCAACAGATGACAGATGGTTTTTACCTCATTTTGAAAAAATGCTCTATGATCAGGCTTTACTTGCAATGGCCTATACAGAAGCTTTTCAGGTAACAGGAAAAGAGGAATATAAACATACTGCCGGAGAGATTTTTGCATATGTCCTTCGTAATATGACTTCCCCTGAAGGAGCATTCTATTCTGCTGAAGATGCAGACAGTGAAGGAATGGAAGGTAAATTTTATCTCTGGACGGAAGAAGAAATTTTAAGAATACTCGGAAAAGAAGAGGGAGAAATTTTTTGTACTGTATATAATGTTACGAAAGACGGAAATTTTAACGAAGAGGTTTCGGGAGGAAATATTCTTTACCTGAAAAAACCTCTTTATGAAATAGCCCTTCATATGAAGATTTCAGAAAAAGATCTCAGGGAAAAACTTGAAAAATCGCGGGAAAAACTCTTTAAAGAAAGAGAAAAAAGAATTCATCCCTTTAAAGATGATAAGATACTGACAGACTGGAACGGTCTTATGATTGCTGCACTATCTAAAGCGTCACAGGTATTTGATGAACCTGACTATCTTTATGCTGCCATTAAATCAACAGATTTTATATTCAATCATATGTATAAAGAAGGAAGATTACTTCATAGATATAGAGACGGAGAATCAGGTCTGACCGGTAATATAGATGACTATACTTTTCTTATATGGGCATTGCTTGAACTTTATGAGGCCGGCTTTGATGTTAAATACCTCAAAAGAGCCATTGAACTGAATGATGTCTTTATTGAACACTTCCGGGATGATAAAGGAGGAGCTTTTTATGTTATCCCTGATGACGGAGAAAAACTCATTGTCCGGCAGAAGGAAATATATGACGGTGCAGTTCCTTCAGGCAATTCCGTAGCCATGCTTAATCTATTGCGCATCGCAGGGATAACGGGAAACATTGATTATGAAAGATACAGTGAAGAAATATGTAGAACCTTTGCCAGGGAAGCAAACCAGTTGCCCCTTGCCCATACATATCTTATGCTTGGCCTGGGTTTTGCCACAGGCCCTTCTTCTGAAATAGTCATAGCAGGAGATATGAAATCTGAAGATACAAAGGATATACTCAGAACTTTGAGGAGTAGCTTTTTGCCTGATAAAATTCTGCTGCTAAAATCTTCGGAACTCTCTCAACTGGCAGGATTTACAAAAGATCTTGCAGAAATAGACAATAAACCATCTGTTTATATCTGCACAAATCATACATGTAATATGCCTGTGACAGACAGAAACAGAATGATGGAATTACTTGAGAACAGCCAGTAATTCCTGTTTCAGATTTACCGGTTTTCAATAAATAGAAGTTTCCCGGCAGAGTTTTATACAATTTGTAAGACTGCCATGAGCATAACCGGTACAAAGATGTATGAGGATATTTATCGCTTCACCTGTTACGATTTGCATTGCATATAGATAAGGAGGCTTTTTTATGGGTATATTGAAATTTTTCTTTAATTGTTTTCTTCAGAAACAGGAAGGTAATATGAGATTTCCCCTGGTATGTCCTCAGTGTAAAACAGAAGAGTTAAGACTATGGGAAAGACTCGGTGTGAAAATATATGTATGCTGTATCTGCGGCGGTGCTTTCCTGAGCCAGGAAGGATTAAATAATCTACTGAATTTTCAGGGAGAAGAAGACTGGCCCGAATTATTCAATATGGGTAATGAAACAGAACATACCTTCAAAAGGTCCGATGAGACAAGGTTTTGCCCCGGCTGTGATTCAAGAATGGATAATATGCAGTTTCAGTATAATTCCAATATTTGGGTGGATTATTGTCCGAAAGGTCATGGTGTCTGGCTTGATAGCGGTGAGGTGAGGCTTGTAAAAGACTATTATGAACATAGCTCTCAGAACAGTGAACTGAGTGATGAAGAAAAAAATAATCTTGTAGAATCTTTTAAGACAGTTGACCATACAAAAGATCCTACTTACAGATGGGTTCAATTCGCCGGTAAACTTGGTATGGGAGGGGGAGGACTCTCCCATACAGGCTATAGTATTATGAGGGACCTCCGTGATGGCAGGATAGACGGACGTGATTACAGAAACTGGTGATACAGTATGGCAATATTCCATCACTGTTACCGGTAATATTGCAGCTAATTAATATTGAAATATGATGATAAAAAACATGAAGAAGGCGTGAAAAAAATATACAGGTTTGCCCTTTATTCTGTGCCTGCTCTGACAATCGGGCTTTATCTGATTGTTATACTGCTGAGTTTTTTCTTCACTCAGGAATCGTGACGCGTGATGCGTAACGCGTAATGTGAGGATACTAATTTTTCTAACAATTTGCCGGAGTTGTTTTTCTTGCAGTACTTGGTACAGCAGCAGATAAAAAAGTATCCATCTCTGAAACCTGTACCTGGTCGGCTAATGACCGGTCTGTGAAATGGAAGGAATTTGCCCTGTCTCCGGAGAAATTATAAAAGCAATATGTTAATGAGAGGAATTATAAATGATAAAGGTATATTCGAGCTTATTAATTCTTTTTTTAATTTTATTTATATCATCATGTAAACCTGCATCTGTCGCAACCGGTACACCTTCACCTGCTCCGTCTCCTTCTCCGGCATCTGACCCAAATCAAAAACCTCTGGTTCTGTCGTGTATACCATATGCGAGTGAACTCAAACTTACTGAAGGATGGCAGTGTCTGGCAGATTATCTATCTCTTCATATGGGAATACCTGTGAAATTTGAGATGAAAAAGACATATAAACCACTTATTGACGGGCTTAAATCAGGTGAGATAGATTTTGCCAATACAGGTCCTCTTATATACGTGAAAGCCCACGATGTAGCAGGTGCAACGCCTCTGGTAAAACCTATTCCTGTCTCAGGTAAAAGTCCTTTTTATCATAGTTATGTTATTGTCAGAAAAGACAGCGGAATAAAGACTGTTTCTCAGCTTAAAGGCAAGAAATTTGCTTTTACGGATAAAGAATCCGCATCAGGTTTTCTTATACCTGTTCTTATATTGAGCGAAGCAGGCATAAAGGATTTTAAATTTTTCTCCGATGTACTCTATACTGGAGATCATGATTCTTCTATCAGTGCTGTTTATAACGGTTATGCAGACGGTGCCGGTGTATCCAATTATTTGTTCGCCAAAGGCACAAATGAACGTCTCGGCGACCTGGAGGTCATAAAAAAATCAGATCCTATTCCTACAGCTCCTATTGTAGTCAGGGCAAATATGCCTCCCGATATGGCTGAAAAAATAAAAGAGGCTTTTTTGAGTATAGATCCTGATAAGAAAGAAAACAGATATTTCCTGGATTTAATTCAGGTCAAAAGCTATATTGAAGCCTCTGATAAGGAATATGAGCCTATCAGAAAAGCCGCAAAAGCCATTGAGAAAATGGGATTCGGAACTGAATAAATGAAAGAGGCGGAAATGATACTTATATAAGAAATATTGACAGAAATATCGAAAAAGATGTGCCGGCTGACTGGCCTGTTCCTTCGAATAATTCCCTCTGGCAGGAAATATGCCGCAACGAAAACAGAAAATTATCTTTCGGAACGGGACTGGATTGTATGACAGGTTCAGTAAAGGAAGCAGAGTATTAAATAAAAAGATTGGAACCGTAGTGAGAAAGACTTCTCATGGAAGAAAAGATAAAATCCAGGAAAATAGATAGAATGAATAAATATATTTCCATTAGTGATTGTGAAATATGCCGGATAATAGAACAGAAAATACATATAGATCTTCAGAGGGAACAGAAAATTCCCTCATGGGTAGAAGATTTATCTACTATTTATAAAATAGATGAACCTTCACACAGCTATACTGAAGCTATAAAAATGTTGAAAAAATGTTCTCTCTGTGGAACTTATTATAGTTATGAGCGGTATAAAGATGAAGGAGAACATTTTATGGATATTCCATATGATAATGTCTATATAACAAGATGGATTCCTCAGAGAGTTCTGGATTTCCTCTCAAAAAATAATATGGATGAAGAATTTCGGGAACTTGATGGCACATATGCTGAAATTATAGAAAATTTTAAAGATCTTCTGAAAGATAGAATAATTTTAAACTGGCATAGTAAGAAATATATTATAGAAACACTCACCGATTATTATCTTCTTGGAAATGACTGGTACAGTCTTGAAAAATCCTTACTCAGACATGAAGATCCTGTTGTAAGACTTGAAACTGCGTCAGACCTTTTATATATTACCAGAGAGGAATACCCTGTATGGAGTATAAGATATTTTAATGAAAAGCTGAAAAAAGCCGGGAGAAGATATATTTCCAGAGGTAAGAAGTGGCCTGTAATAGTAGATGTTTTGAGAGGAATATTTCAATCTGAGTCAGGGGAGACTTTTTACTGTCATATAGACGGATATTATAAATTCACTACCTTCTCCGTAGCAGTAGATCTTCTTGGTACTGCTGCCTATCGTAAAATAGATATTACAGAAGCCATACCGGATATGTTGAAACTTTTTTCCTATGATAAAGATCTGAATAAGAGAATCTGGCTGAATCTCTACTGGTATATAAAACAGGGAAAGGAAAATGCGCAGAGAGTTCTTGATGAAATAAAAAGACTTCAGATTGATAAAAATCTTGAATTTCTGAGAGAAGTTATAAAAGACAGTGAGAAAAAACTGGCCGGGAAAAGTTACAGGAAAAAGAAAAATAAAACTGCATAAAGGAGCCAGAGATCAGAAGACTGGCTCCTTTATGTTGAATCCACGTCAGATATCGCCTCTGACACATCGAACATAATTATATATGCGAATGGCATCACCCTGGGGGCCGTTGCCTGTGGGATAATCTGCAGGATTACCGATTTTCGGGTCACTTCTCTGAGCACCTGCACCATGCACATCATGCCAGGCTCCTTCCATATATCCCATGGCTCTTCCGAAAGCAATGTAAACTGCTGCAATGCCCTGGCCGGTGGATGATGTGTGGGTTGTGCATGTCCAGTAATAAGGATAGTCACTCTGATCTGCTTCATTAATGATGGAGGTGCATGTAAATAAAGAATTTATGGCAGCAGAACCTGTAGTATCAGGAGCTCTTGTATAATCGACTATGGTCTGAAGTTCTTTTGCATCCGGTAATCTCCAGTCATTGTATCCCAGGTATTTCTGCGAATTTTTAGTCTGAACCCAGGCAAGAGCATCCTGCCAGTTCATGCCTGTGCCACTGTCTTTCTGATCCCACATCAATCCTGTGGCATTATCGGTAATTGTTCCATTTCCATTATTTACAAAATTATTGACACCATAGGATGTATTGCCCCGGACACACTGTACGAAAAAGGTTTTATTACTTCCTCCCGGCATTGTGAGATCATATCCTTTTATTCTGCCGTCAGCGAAATTCACTCCAAAGAGCTGGTCATATCCGAGCCAGCTTTTATTAACATACATAGTAGATGAAGCATACTGAGAGTCAATGATACGTTCTCCTGCATCGGTCTGACCATAGGCAAATTTAAAATATGTCGTATCTATAAAAGGAATGAGCCCTGAAGTGGAAGTTCCTGTTACACTCGGATCAGTGCCTCTGAAAAGAATAAGAGAATAGAGTTCTTTAATTGAGGGGAGACGCCAGTCACTGTAACCGCCGTATTTAGAAGAATTCATTACAGATGGTCTGGCCTGCGCACCGGTCCAGGTGAGTTTATCATCGGCGGTAATAGAACTATCACCATTTGTATCAGGACTGCTCTGCCAGGTAAGACCCGTATTATTGTCGTATACAGTAAGGCCATCACTGCTGAGTGTGTATGATGGAACTTTACCATTGAACTGCGAGTCCTGCCCGTAGAAGGCACTGCCCTGTGATGGAGGAGTAATTTCAGAAGAATTATTATAGGATTTACTCTGATTTGTATCTACTACCGTATAGGGCCGGTAGCCTGTTACAGGTATTGATGTGGGAGTAACTGTAGCTGGATTAGCGGTAATTGAAGGCGTGGGAGTATTTATATTGACAGGATCTATAGAGGAAACGCTTCCGCTGCCACCACATCCGGTAAAAATAATAGAAATTACAATTATTACAGTGATTGCATTCAGGATTCTCATAAATAATTCCTCCTTCAGATAATATTGAAAAATCACCGGTGATATTATAAGAACGATAATAATGAAAAGATATTGTGTCAAAAATTAATAATTCCTCCGTTTGTTATAGTCTTTTATCTATAAGCTCTGTTATTCTGTAAAGTGTTTTTTCTTTTGAAAGTAATACCATTCCGGGGGAAACCAGAATGGTATTACTTCTATATGACTTTTAATGGAAATCAGTAATTTGTATACCAGTTTGAAGGAGCAGAAGTCTGTCCTGCATTTGAAGGCATACTTCCCACACCGAACATAAAGTCAGTCCCTGGTATTTCAGGGGTATCTATAGGACTTGAATAGAGGTACGACCCTGCTGGCACCACATTGAGGTTTCTGATTTTTACCAGGGTGGCCCTCTGTGTATCTGTGAGGGTCTTATTTACTGCTGCGAACCTTGTAGCATAAAGGGCAGACATCTGTCCGTCCAGTTCACCGTATCTCTGAATGAGGGTATAAACCATTGATTTATCTATGGTACCTCCTGTCATAGCCTTTCTGAGTTCATTGGCAACAGTAGTTCTTATCTGTGCTATTTCGTTGAGAGCAGATCTTTGCTCATCTATAATACCTGTTATGAGGGCTTTCTGCTCGGTATTAAGGGTATTGAGAAATTCCTGGCCGCTGTTTCCTGTAAGTGTAGTGTCTATAAAGTAATTGGGATCGTTCATTGCAGGATAATCCTTCATATAAAAAGCACCGAAGTAAGTGCCGTGTCTTTCCGGGCAGAAATATATATCTGCATTAACACTGCCTTTATACCAGGAGAATAATTCACTTGCATAGGTCATAACAGCCACAAACTGTGTATTTGTCATACTCTGTTTGAGGGCTGTGTCTTCCGGAACATCAGGCCATGTTGCATAGTTATTGAACGCCATTTTTGCCAGATAGGCTTTCTGCTCATCCGTAAAGGAATTGATTATGGCTCCAACGACTACGGCACGGTTATAGCTCAGGTCTGCATCATTTTTATATAGTGCTGCAGTGTAAAGGGAAACAGCCTGTGTATTAAGGCCTGTAGAGCCGGAAGGTATGTTACCTTCCAGGTTTCTGCGAAAAGCATTTGTGAGAAGGAAGCGGTTATAGGCAAAGGTGACATAAGTAGGAGCCTGTTCTTTTGCGAGAGCTACCAACTGTGCTTTCTGTGAGTCATTTAAAATATAGATGACATTATTTGCCACTCTGCTGAGGAAGGTTGTGTTGTGTCCGTATCCGGCAGTGTCGACATCTCTCATATATTGAAAACCGAAGAAATCAGCAACTTTACCAGGTGGAAAAAAGGTGTCTGCACCGCTGCTTCCTGTGATAAAAGCGAGGCCGCTGAATGCGATGGTTGATAACTGTGCATTGTCACTCATTGCCTGTGTAAGGCTGTATGTATTATTATTGGTGGTTCCCTGTGTCGGAACCGGTATTGCCGTGGGATTCGGCCCCTGTGCAGGAGTCTGTCCCGATTGAGGAGTCTGTCCTGATGCAGGAGTTGCTGCAGATGTTGGTGCAGGTGTTTCTATTGCCGAAAAAGTTGTAATACCTGTCCCTCCGCCACCGCCACAGCCTGTTATTAATGACATTACACTTAATATAAGCATACTGATTAGAATTGAAATTACATGCCTTTTCATAATAAATCTTCCTTTCTTTTGTAAAATTTATATGGTTTGCAGTAAAAACTGCTTATAAGTAATAATATAATCTATCTGTGAAATTCCGGTGAAATTAATCACTTTTTACAAATCTTGTATAAGAGACTTTCATTTCTGCAGTGGCGAGAATATGGTTTTCCATAGCTTTCTGCATAACATCATAGTCGACCTGAGCGGCTGGCACGCTGAGTTCCAGTGATGATTCCGACAGGGCATAAAGGGTATATATATAAGTTTTTTCGCCGGGACCGCTGGAATGGGGCGGTGCATATTCAGTCAGACCGTTGACACTGTTAGTCCCCGGGGTACCAATATCTTTTACATTTTTGGGTAAACTCCGAACATTTTGAGGTATATTATAAAGAATCCAGTACCATTTAGTTTTTCCATCTGGATCAAGATGGTGCATAATAAGGGCATAGCTTTGCGTTTCCGCCGGAGCACCGCTCCATTCAAGAGGGAGAGTTGCACCTGAGCCGTCTCCTGTGTAATCTACGGGCAGAGTTCCGCCATCAGCTACTTCAGAACTACGGAGGATAAATGAACTGGATGTGTTTGGTGTCTGTACCGATGTCTGATTTTCTGCCGGTGTCGGTGTCTGTATATTTTCAGTAATGGTTGTAATACCTGTGCTGCCTGAAGAACCACATCCTGTTAATAACATTAATGACATTAAAATCATTATAAATGTATATATCAGGATTGACCATACATTATTTTGCATAATAATCTTCCTTTCTTTTTAAAATATTTTCCTATGTAGTTATTCTATAATCTACCTGTGAAATTTCTGTGAAATTTAGCGCACAAGACCCCAGAATTCTCCCTCTATATTGCGGAGTATAACGGAGCGATTAGAGGGAGATGAATGGGGAGTTTTTCTTGTGATGTGTCAGTATGTTCTACTGCACTGAGCATAAATAATTAATATTTAAACAGGAGTTACGCATTAATTGGCTGTCATCCCCGCGAAAGCGGGGATCCATAAGCTTTTTCGTGAAATTACAGTGGATTCCCGCGTACGCGGGAATGACAAAGGTTTATTGATGTTTTTATTTCAAAAATGCGTAACTCCTGTTTAAAATTGTGAAGAGTGAAGGGTAAGAAATTTTATTCGATATTAATGTCAGGTTAGTAAAACAGGAGTTGCGTAAAATTTTATAAAGATCCAGTGAATTCAGGATCAAAAATAGTAATCTGGCTGCAGAAAGCCGATGAAAGGGACACCAATTTATCTGTTGTGGTAATAAGACATTCTTCCCTGAGTTGTAACCTGCATTTATAAATTTATTGTATAGGAATCTGCAACAGTTCCATTTATATTTTTCTGAAGTGAAGATTTTATATATTCTACTTTAACTGTTTCTCCTGATACAGTAATTCTCATATGTCCTGCAGGAGGAAGAATTACTCCTTCTTTATAACCGTATTCTTCAGCATGCCTTACCTCTTTACCGGGATGTCCCGGTTGAGGAACAAGTTGATATATTATTCCGTCCAGTTTCTGTTTTGCATAAAAATGGTCATGGCCATGGAAAACTGCTCTTACTTTATTCTGAACCAGAAGCTGATGAACAGGTTTACCCCAGGAAGGACGCATTTTATCAAAACCATATGTTCCATCAGAATTATAACCGCCCCATTCAAAGAATTTAACTGCTTCAGATCCTCCTCTGGCATCTTTTCCGTATCCTCCCGCAAGATTATGAATAAAGACAAATTTATATTTTGCACTGCTCTGTTCAAGGGTAATTTTAAGCCAGTCATACTGTGTTTTTCCCAGTGTGTAATTCCACCCGTCATCATCTCCTCTGGCTTTTTGCATGGAAAACCAGAATGGGTCAAGCATTATAAAAAGAGCATCTCCCCAGGTAAAGGAATAATAATTCCCCTCTCCCGGATTACTTCCTCTATAAAAACCTCCCGGCTCGGGATTGGGAAAATATTTGAGCCTTGCCCTGCAGGCCCACAGAGCTATATTGTCGGAATTTTTTCCCCTTTCCCATCCACATTCCCCTTCGTGATTGCCGTTTACCAGAAAGAGCGGGACAGAGTTTGCAATTTTTGAAAAATATCCTCTGTCTTCCAGATATCTCTCTATTGTTCCTTCTTCCGTTATTCCAAGTTTTTCTCCCATAAAGGTATCGCCGAGATCTATATGGAAATCAGGACTGTCATTTAAAATATTTTTTAAAGTATTTTCATAAAGGGCTATGTCGGTTTTTTCATCTCTGTGAGAATCTGACTGTACTGTAAAAATGAACGTTTCTCCCCTTTCCCGGCATGTATGAAATCTGCCTGTCTGTAAAGGGGTGTAATCTGAAGATCCTCTTTTCCCGGTAAGCATTCTGTAATAATATTCTCTGTCTGATAACAGATTTTTCAGAGTTACTTCAATTATTTCTCCCTTTTTATAAGATTTTAAAGGTGTTTTCTGAGATAAATTATCTTCAGAAGTGCCATATTCAAAATAAGTATCCATGTCTGAACCGGCAATGGCCTTTATTTTAATAGATGTGTCAGAAGGGGCGCCTTGTATAATACCATTTATTTTTTCCCATGGAAGATACTCAGTATTTGAATCTTTTTTACCCCTGATTTTTCTATCTTCTTTAGATTTTTTCCCTTCACCATCTTTTTTCTTTTTCCCGGGTTTCCCGGTATCATTGTTCTCTCCGCCGCTTCCATAGGTATTCAGGTCATCTTTTACAGATTTTAAAACCTTTACATTATGTCCGGTATCAACGGTATAACTGTAGACTATGCCTGTATTTCCCTCCTGAGACCCTGTTGAGACAAAATAATTTCTGTAATAATCAACCTGAACATATTCAGGCGTTACATCAACTTTAAGAAAACCTGAATTGAGGAGTTTATCACAGTCAGGATAGGAATTGAAGTTTGATTTCTTATCAGGAAATTTCTCTGCAGGCTTTGGCAGAGTCTGGTAGACGACTCCGTCAACATTTTCTCTGGCAAAGAGGTGATCATGTCCCTGGAAAAATATTGTAACACCTGTATCCTTCATAATCTGCTGTACCGGTTTCCCCCATCCCGGTCTTTCCCGGTCGAATAAATATCTTCCATTCCTGTCATATCCGCCCCATTCAAAGAGATTTGCAACTATAGCACCGCCTCTAATCTTTCCCAGAGCATGATGGGCGAAAACAAATTTATATTTTGCTTTACTTTCTTCCAGAGTTTTTCGAAACCAGTCATACTGGGTCTTTCCCATGGTCCAGTTCCACCCTTTATCATCCTCTGAAGTCAAATATCTGTAAGGATCTATGGATACATAGAGTGCATCTCCCCACTGAAAGGCATAATAATTCTCAGGCTGTCCCACAAAATTTTCAGATTCTCTATTGCCGGAATAAAATTCATCTGGAACAGGATTGGGATAATAAGTCTTTCTTATAAGAGTTGACATTACTGTGAGGTTTTTATCGGTACCATCTAAAAAATATCCATATTCTCCTTCGTGATTTCCTATTGTAAGAAACAGAGGAGCACTCCTGGTTACAAGATCAAAAAAAGCACGCTGGGCAAAACTGGTTTCTCTTATAGTTTCATAGTTCTGATATTGAGCATTCTCTACCTGATCGTTCAGAAAGGTATCTCCCATATCAAAGATAAAATCAGGTTTGTATCCTGCCATTGTCTCCATAGATTTTGTATAAATTTCTTTATCTGCCTTTGAACTGCCTTTACCTTTATTACCGGACTTTGACTCTTTATTTCCCTTGTCAGGCTTGTTTTTGTTATCACCTCTGTTTGATAAATGAGAATCTGACTGGACTACAAAGGTATATTTCTCACCGGCAATTCTGGGTGTTCTGAAACTATATTCCTGGGTGTTTTTGAATTCATCTGTTTTTGAGTCTTTAAAGAACAGCCGGTAATAATATTCTTTATCTCCTTTGAGTCCATCCATTTTAATCACTGCCGGTTTCAGGTTTGATGCTTCTTCTGTATTGCTTTTACCCGTATAGGTTTTGCTTTTTTCCCCCCATTGGAGATAGACCTGGCTTTCTTTATTTGAAGTAATATTTGCTGTTATTGAGGTGTTTTCAGGCCTTCCCAGTATAATAGTTCCGTCAAAGGCAGAATCGGAATATTCTGCCTTTATGCCTGCAGATAAAATTATATACAGGAGAAAGAAGAACATTATGGAGATTTTTTTTAAAAACATAATCTTTCCTTTCTGTCCTTTAGCTTATAAAGGACAATTTTACTTTAAAATTCATAGCACCTTCTGCTTTGAGTATATGATCTATTTTTCTATGTATAGCCCGGCCTATTCTTTCGGCGGCTTATTTTTATCATCACGTCCTTCACCATCAGGAGGAGGAGGTCTTCTCTGGTCTTCTTTTTTCGCAAAAGCTTCCGGTGCCACAAGCTGTCCTTCATTCTGAGGGGGATTCCCTGTGCCGAAGAGAAAGTCAGTATTCGGTATGGAAGGCATATCTACCTCTGTTGAAAATCTGTAGGCACCCTTTGGAACAACATCAAGGTTTCTGAGCTTTACCAGGGCTGCCCTCTGGGTAGATGTGAGGGTCTTATTAACTTCTGCAAATCTTACAGCATAAAGGGCAGACATCTGTCCGTCCAGTTCTCCGTAACGTTCAATGAGAGAATAGACCTTTTCTTTATCTATCTTTTCTCCTTTTATGGCTTTCCTCAATTCAGTGGCAACAGCTTTTCTTATCTGTGCTATTTCTTTAAGGGCAGGACGCTGTTCCTCAATAATGCTCGAAATAAGGGATCTCTGTTCTGTATTTAAAATATTCAGAAACTCTTTTCCGCTGTCTCCTGTAAGGGATGTGCTTATAAAATAGCCGGGATTATCCATGGCCGGATGATCCTTTAAGAAAAATCCGCCGAAATATGTGCCGTGACGCTCGGGACAGAAATATACATCTGCATCAATACTGCCTTTATACCAGGAAAATAATTCACTTGCATAGGTCATAACTGCCACAGATTCCAGATGGGTCATCTTCTTTTTAAATTCTCTGTCTTCCTGCACATCTGGCCAGGATTTATAGTTGTTGAATTGCATTTTTCCCAGATAGGCCTTCTGTTCATCGGTAAAGGAATTGATTATTTCTCCCACCACTGCTGCACGGTGGTAGCTCAGATCTGCGTCATTTTTATAAAGTCCTGCCGTATATTCCGATACTGCTTTAATATCAAGGCCTTTTGATCCTGCAGGTATCTTTCCTTCCAGGTTTCTGCGGAAACCATTCATAAGAAGGAAACGGTTATAGGCAAAATTTGCATAAATGGGAGCCTGCTCTTTTGCAAGGGCTACAAGCTTTGCCTTTTGAGAGTCATTTAATATATAAAGCACATTACTTGCAACCCTGGTGAGAAATGTTGTGTTGTGACCGTAGCCTGCAGTATCCACATCTCTCATATACTGAAATCCGAAGAAATCAGCTACTTTGCCAGGAGGAAAAAAGGTATCAGCCCCGCTGTTTCCTGTAATGAATGCAAGACCGCTGAAGGCAATAGTAGAAAGCTGTGCATTGTCACTCATGGCCTGCTCAATTGAATAACCCTGAGGGCCCTGTTTCTGACCGGGAGGAGGCGGAGGCTGATCCGGCCCTGCCAGAACATTATAGCCTGTTATTAATAAGATTAAACTCAATAAAAGAGTAAAGGTTAGGAGTACATAATGTTTCATAAAATTTCTTCCTTTCTTATTAGAAAATTGGAGTTACTTCCACTGACTCATTCTAAAATTTCTCTGTGAAATTCCGGTGAAATTAATCAGGTATTTTAAGGAAAAATATTACTCCTTCATTTACATTTTCTACGCCTGTAATGCCTCCATGGAGTTCTGCTATTAGTTTCACTATGGAAAGGCCCAGGCCATGTCCTCCATACTGTCTGGTTCTTGCTTTATCTACCTTGTAAAAAACATCCCATATATGGGACAGATCCTGTTCAGGTATATGTTTGCCTGTATTAAAGACAGATATTTTTACATCAGTGCCGTTTTTCTCTGTACATACTCTTACCTGCTTTTTCCCTTCTATATGATTTATGGCGTTAGTAATATAATTATTTACAGCCTTTTCCATCAGTTCACGGTCAGCAGAGATAAGCAAATCTTTTTCATAATTCAAATCAATGGAGATACCCTTTTCAGTAAAGATAGGGGTAAATTTCCCTGTTATATTTTCTATAAACTCACCTGTATCAAATCGTGAAATCTTCAACTGAAACATTCCTGATTCCATGAGTGAAAAATTCAATAATTCCTGAACCATTTTATCCATGCGGTCACATTCTTCGGAAATAACATTACAGTATTTCTTTATCTTTTCTTTATCTTCTG
>JBEHWP010000043.1:0-15729 GCA_040217665.1 Vulcanimicrobiota bacterium | reverse complement strand
ATTTTATATCATATATTATTAAAAATGTCAATACGATTCATACGAGAATATATTCATAATAAGAAAATTTATATACATAATATAAGGTTTTTGATATAATTAAAATTATTATATATTC
This sequence comes from Vulcanimicrobiota bacterium, assembly GCA_040217665.1. Lineage (GTDB taxonomy): Bacteria > Vulcanimicrobiota > SpSt-956 > SpSt-956 > JAKJGF01 > CALARM01. Next base: position 15,611 of record JBEHWP010000043.1, on the reverse strand, counting down.
AGGAGAAACATCATGATAAACAGTGATAACATAAAGACAGAACCTTTAGATATGATGTCAGGAAAAAAAAATACGGCAACACCTGACAGAAAGCCAGAAGAAGAATCTTTTACTATATTAATAAGCAAATTTATGCTACTTTTGGGAATCATATTTTTAATCTGTGACGGTGCCTATGAAGTATGGCTATTGAAATCACCTCTTTACTGGAAGCTTTCTGTAGGAATATTATCATGTTTATTTCTTCTATCCATGCTTTTTTTCTGGGGGAAAACCCGGGTAGAGACAAAGATATCAGTTCTTTTTTTATTCCTTATAACTATAATAGCCTTCTCTACATCATATTTCGGAACTTTTCGCAGTTATTATACCATATTAAATAAAGGAACTGATTTTTTAAGTGTCCTCCTCCTTATTACAGGGTCAGTATGTGGAATAATATTTATCATATCTTTCCGCGGAATGCCGAAAATTCTTAAAATAATTCTTTCTCTTACAGGTCTTTATGTTATCGGAGGAAACATCCATATTATAATTACAGAAACAGGTCTTGAAGAATCTTTTTACGGAATATGGTTATGGAATAAATTTCCTCTGTTTCTGCGGCCTGCCGTATTGACACTATTTTACTTCCTTCCTCTTGTAATATTACTTATTATAGTCAGGATAATAACAAAATTAATTAAAAAGGAAACTTCCAGAGCTTTTCTTGTAGTTTTTCTTTTATCGATTTTAATAATAACATCTATGGGACTTACTTCATTTTATTTCAGAACATCTCTCGGTGGCATTACCAGATCTTTTGAAGGTATGAAAGGCACTATGAATGTACTTTCAAGAGAGAACGGAGGGGAAATAGTTTCATTTTCAACGCAGCTCAACCTGTATGATCAGGCGGCTTTCAGATTGAATGACGGTGAAATAGATTGTTTTTCAACGCTAAAATGGTCAAGCGCCGAAAAAGCGCCTTTCCCGCATCAAATAGTTTTTTCTCTTGCAAAATCGGATAAAGATGAGGCTTTTACCGTAAGTCGTATAATTATCTATAACAGTGCAGCAGGAACAAATACCGGTATAAAAGATTTTGAAATTTATTCTTCCATGACAGGAGAAAAAAAATCTTTTCTGTTGATAAAAAAATTCACTGCCGCCAATACACCTCTTCCTCAGGAATTTAAATTCAATCCTCAGAAAGCAAAATTTATAAAGATTTCTATATTATCAAATTATGGAAATGAAATAAAAACAGAAGTTACGGAAATAGAAATACTATCTGATAATATACCTTTAAAGACTTCAAAACTCGGCAAAAATATCGGACTGGATACAAACTCCGGAAGAATAGTTTTCTATACCGGCATGGATACAGAAGAAAATATAAGCGTACAAAATCTTATAAAAAAAGATGAAAACGGCACCTGGCAAATAAAGACCGTTCCGGGAGAAGTGGTAATAAGAACGGGCTGCGGGAAAACATCTCTTATAGATAAAGTAATTTTATCTTTTCCGGCAAATGAAAAAAGTTCTGTAAAAGATATTGAATTACTTGTCTCTCCTGTAAGTCCTCTGGAGAATTTTAATACTATCTGTAAAATATCACATAATCAGAATAAAAGAGAAGAAATTTTTTCTTTTCCCCCTGTCCCTGCATCATATCTGAAATTGAGGATTCTTTCAGTCTATGGAGAAGGGAAACCTGAAATATCAAGATGTAAAATCTTTGAAACAATTTCTTCCGATAAAGACAAAAAAAATATAGAAAATAAAATATTACAGGGTCTCAACAGTAATTACTACTCCGGCTTAAACTTTAAAAAACCTGTTAAAAAAATTATAGATGAAAAGCTGGATTTTTTTTGGAGAGATAATCCTCCCTTTGCAGATATGGATAAAGAAAATTACTCTGTACAATGGAAAGGTACTCTCTCCCCCCCGTCTCAGGGACTTTATGAAATAGCGGCACGAGCGGCTCCGGGGAGCGGATATAAAATATATATTGACAGTGAACCGGTTATGGAAGAATTATACTCTCCTTCAATGGATTACTGGAATAGATCTTATTTTAATTTCTCTGATAGTCCTCATAGTGTTGAAATTTTTTATTATAAAACTAAAAATGAAAAATATAAGTCAGGAGGTTTTAAATTTTCCTGGAAAAAACCTGAAGAAAAGGAATTTAAAATAATAACAAAAGAATATTTAGGTCATATACCTGACAGAGGCAACAGAACAGTAAAAGATGCATTACATATAGGACTTGAGTGGCTTGCCCGTTCTTCCATAGAATGGCAGAATAAAAATAAAACTTTTAGCTCATATGTTCAGCCATATGCCGTTATGAGTCTTTCTGAAGCCTGCAGTTATAATAGATGCAGAGCGTCTGTAAGATTTATGTGTGATTATATAGAAGGAGCAACACTGGGAGATGGCTCTCTTTTATTTGATCGTTCATTTTCTGCAGAGCAGTTTGCAGGGATGTCTCTTGCTTATTATGATAAATTTATCGGGAATCCTGATAAAAAAACTTTGATAAGTATAGCCGGACGGCTGGTAAAAAAACAGGATGCCAGAGGTTCCTGGACAATTGATAAAGTAAATCCTCCTGTGGAACAGGGAGATATAATGGTTACGGCAAACAGTCTTATAACTATAAAACAGGCTGTTCTATATGAACATTCTCAGGAATTCCTGGATGCTCTTACAAAAGGTCTGGTATGGCTCGAATCGTCCGAAGCAGTTACAACACAGGATCTTGCATTCAGAATTCTCGGACTGGCTCTGGGAGGGCCTAATATTAAAAATCCTGTAATAAAAAAAGATATGGCCCTCCTTGTAGCAGAACAGAATGCAGACGGAGGATGGGGAGATAACAAAGGGCAGAAAAGCAATCCTTTTTCTACAGGACAGGTTCTTTATGCATTGAATAAAGGAGGCTTTGATATGAACAGCCTGTTATTTATGAAAGGTGTATCATATCTGATGGATAATCAGGAAATATATGGTTCATGGTCTTTCATGGATACGGACATACCGGAACATGTTACTTCTGCCTGGGCACTGGCCGGGCTTACAGGTTCTTTTCAACCTCTTTCAATACATATAAATAACAGCATAAAAGAAATATCAGGAGAAGTTTTTAATTATACCGGTTCCGATATATATTATGTAGAATGTTTTCTGGATGAAAAACCTGCCGGTAAAACTACAAAACCCTTTTTTACTATTCCTTTACCTGATAAAATTTCTCCCGGTATCCATAAAGTAAAAGCTACGGTAGTAACCAGAGACGGACAGAAGGCTACAGGGGAAGGAGAAATTAATATTCAGGGCCCCCTTAAACTCTCTATTGTTAAACCGGTAGAGAATGATATTATAGGACTTAACAGTATTATTAAAGTAAATATAAAGGATGACGACGATTCTAAAATAAAAAAAGTCGAATATTTCCTGAATGGTAAACTTATAGGTGAGAGTAAAAAGACTCCCTTTGATTTTCCTCTTAACACCAGAGATATACCATCAGGTTTTTATGAATTGAAAGCTACTGTTTATAACTCTAAAGAGCTAGTTGCAACAGACAAAAAATCTATAAAAATTGAGAAACCTTTTACGATTAAATTACTGAACCCATCGGAAGGACAGGTTATCAGCGAGGAAAAAATCAAACTTCACGTAGATGTAAATAATCAGACAGGCTTTGGTACTGAACAGGTAGAATATTATCTTGATGATAAATCTATAGTTTCTGCCGGTAATCCCCCTTATGACAGAGAATATAAATTTTCAGGAATTACTAACGGTAAACACACATTGATGGCTGTTGCCATAAATGAAAATAATGATAAAGCAACAGATAAAAAAACTTTCCTATTAACTAAAGGGCTGAAGATAAATATTAAATATCCGAAAGATGGTGATGTAATAACAGGAATTATAGACATAAAATCTGAAGTAATGAATAAGAGCGAAAGTCCTGTGGAACATGTAGAATATTTTATCGATGGCCTTTCACTTGGTAAACTATATAAGACTCCATATACCCTTGAATTTTCCGCCGAAAAGTTTACAGAAGGTAAACACAGATTAAAAGCAGTGGTTTACTGTAAAGACGGCAGTCAGTCTTTCAAAGAAATAAATATAGAAACGTCTAAAGCTCCGGATATATCCAAAAAAATATCTCCGTAAATGCAGGAAATTAATCTTTTATTTAGAATTTCAGTTATATAATATTATAATAAAGGAGGGGGAGCAACTGGTTTTTTAACCAGCAGGAAATTATGGATGCATATCAAAAAATGGTACAGGATGGTGGATTACTTGGGAAATTGACCAAGATTATCCCCGGTTTAGGCGGTTATGTAGAAAGTGAACAGAGAAGAAACTCCGATAAATTACAGAGAGATTATCTGGCTCAACAACTTACTGCTCATAAAAGTAAAGTAAGTGATATAGTGCTTGAAATTACGAATGCCATGAAACTGGATTTATTAAATCCCATGGATGAAATAACAAAAAAACTGGATAAAATGATAAGTAAAATTACCTATGCAGACTACGGTTATTCAGGATTTTTTGATACAGTAAAGATAGATGCAGCTGCACTTGCAAAAATGTATGAATTCGATCTGGGCCTTGTAGAATTTGCCCAGTCTATAGGCGGTATGCTTACAGCTATTGAAAATGGCATGGAAAACGGCGAAGATGACAGTGAACTTAAAAAGAAGGCAAAAACTGTAATAAAAACTCTCAATGATTTTGATAACCTATTCAATGACAGAGATAATATAATATCGGGGGTGAAAGGCTAATGTTAGGTGAATTCAAAAAAGCAGTAAGTAATACTGTAACAGGTGTACAGAATACTATCAAAAGTGGTGTTGCATTTGTAAAAGACGGTATACATGAAACTGTTATAGAAAAAATTGAAAGCTATGATCAGACCAATACGGAAATAGTACAGCGTTTTCCCCGTCAGGGCAGCCTTGGAGGAAAGGTATTCGGATTGCATCTCGTAGTAAGAGACAATCAATCTGCCATATTTTTTGCCAATGGTAAAACAATGGATGTTTTCGGCCCCGGTATGCATGAACTGACTACAATGAATATTCCTGTATTCAGTCAGATTATAGAAAAAGCTACAGGTATAAGTCCTTTCAGTTATGAAGTATATTTTGTAAATCATAAGCTCTACAATGAGTTGAAATGGGGAACAAAGGAACCGGTAAACTTCAGAGACAGTGACCTGGGTTTTGTGAGACTCAGAGCATTCGGAACTTTCTCTATGAGGGTAGGCAAAGGAAATAATGTAAATATTTTCGTCAATGAACTTGTCGGTGCCCAGAGTGTTTATACAACTTCTACAGTAGAAGCATATCTTAAAAATATTATAGTGGCGAGATTAAACGATGTTCTCGGAGAACTCTTAAAAGGAAAAAGCGTTCTTGACCTGCCACAGTATTATGATGAAATTTCGACTATGTTGAAAGCAAGGGTCAAGGAAGATTTCGGCAAATACGGCATGGAACTGCCTGATTTCTTCATAGGTGCCATAACACCGCCTCCCAATGTTCAGGAAATGATGGATAAACGTGCCGGTATGGCAGCACTCGGTATAAAAGATATGACCCAGTATACCCAGTATCAGGCTGCAGAATCTATGGCCAATATATCCAAACAGCCCGGCGGGGGCGGCGGCGGAAGTATTATGGGGCAGAGCATGCAGATGGGACTGGGGATGGCCGCAGGTATGATGGGAGCTCAGGCAATGCATCCGCAGCAGCAACAGCACGCTCCTCCTCCACAGGCAGCTCCGCCACCTCAACAGCAGGTAGTGGTAACATCTGCACCTGCAGCGGCAGCAGGTGTGCCATGTCCCCAGTGTAAAGCACCGTTACCGGCAGGGGCAAAATTCTGTGCAGGCTGCGGTGCAAAAATTCCTGAAGCAGGAGTATGCAGTAACTGTAAAGCACCGTTACCGGCAGGGGCAAGATTCTGTGCCAGTTGCGGAAACAAAGTTGAACAGGAAGCTGTCTGCGGAAACTGTCAGGCCAAAATTCCTCCGGGAGCAAAATTCTGTGCAGGATGCGGAAATAAAGTAGGTTAAAATTTTGACCGGGATTTACAGGATTATGGGATTACCGGGATGATGAATAAGATTTTAAAATGCTCTATCCCGGTAATCTTTAAAATCCCATTAAACCTGGTTGAATTTTCATTCACGATAAAATCAAGTTTTGAATAAAATTTATAACTTGTAAAAAATGAAAAAAGTAGAAATGTCTCTTTCTTTACCTGTTACGTTAGTAGAAAAATCTTTCTGTTACAATTTTATTAAAAGAATTATAGATATTACCGGTTCACTCTTTCTCCTGATGTTTACATGGCCTTTATTTATAATCATACCGGTTTTAATAAAATATGATTCTTCGGGGCCTGTTTTTTTTCTTCAGAAGAGACTCGGACTGAAAGGTAAGGTATTTCGTGCCATAAAATTCAGATCTATGGTGGCAAAAGCAGAAGATATGCTTAAATCGGAACAGGAACTTATGGAAGAATATCTGAAATGTTATAAAATTGCAGAAGATCCGAGAGTCACGAAAATCGGTTATTACCTTCGTAAAAGCAGCCTTGATGAAATCCCTCAGATTTTTAATATTTTAAAAGGTGACATGTCTCTTGTAGGTCCCAGACCGATAGTGATAGTAGAACTTGAAAAATACGGAAGACACAGAGATGAATTTTTAAGTGTAAAGCCGGGTCTTACAGGCCTCTGGCAGGTAAGCGGAAGGAATGAACTTACTTATGAAGAAAGAGTATCTCTCGATATAAAATATATAAGAGAACGCTCTATCTGGATGGATATAATAATATTATTTAAAACTGTTTATGCTGTCATAAGTGCCAGAGGTGCCTGTTAAATCCTCAATCAGCTATCTTTAACTCTAATGAAAATTCCTAATTGAACTCTTTAAGTGCTTTCTTCTTTACATCCTTTAGACGTGACAAAGAAGAAACTTCTCCGGATTTTTCAACGTTCTTAACGTCTTTTTTTTCTGACGATTGAATTAGAAAAGGTTCTTTTTTCTCTCTCTTTTCCATATAAGGCTCTATCAGAAGAGCTAATTTTTCTTCTCTCTTTTTTATTATTTCAGATTTTTTATTTTTAAGTCTGGATAAAGGTTCATTTTCAAAAGATTTTGCTATTTCCTTCTTTACAGTAAATCTCACTAAAATTTTTCCCGCCCACCCTTCAGGTAGAAAGATTCTTCTCACTGCTATATCAATCGGGAAAAGCAACATTGCCAGTACAATCAGAAATGGCCATATAGTTTTTACCTGATAAGACTGTTTTATAGAATGATCAAACACTTTATGGTAATCATTTAAATTAAGTATCCTTCCTTCTGTTTCTCTGGCAATATGTCCCAGAAGATCTCTGTTGCAGCCCGTTGATTTATATTCCGGTGGTATTGAAACATCGAAACCTGTTGCCTGATAACCAACCCTATCATTTCCTGCACTTATAAGGTACGTACCTCTTTCTGTAACGGGAAATCTGGCTTCATATCTGCCTGGGCCTTCCTGTTTCAGTGAAACTTCAGTAATTTTAAGAGAAGGTGATATAATTTTTCCTTTAAGATGCAGTAAATTTATGAATTCCCCTTCATTATCAACGGCATCTACTGATATTTTTCCTTCATTTCCGTCCATAGAAACAAATGTTTCAAGGCATGAACTTTCGTCATTTTTCATAGTCCATCTCACAACATGAGACCAGAATATCGGGAAATACTTCCAGTTTATCCATCTGTCTGACCAACGGCTCTTCACGTCTGACGTAAAAGCAGCAGATTTTCCGATCCCGTAATACCATTTGGCGAGAAGGGGGTCTTCTTCTTTTGTGAGCAGTAAAACTTCAGCTCTGTCTTTTGCCGTAGTCACTACATAACCTCCAAGAGCCGGGAAATTATCCATTCCTTCAAGTATTTCATCATAACAATTAATTACAGGGAAAAAATCTTCTTCTATAATAGCAGATTTGGAAGCAATAAGTGCTTCTTTTGTAAATATCCTTGGTAAAAGTGATACGTCACAGGTAAAATAAAATCTCCCTCCTCCAGATTTTGCAAGAGACTGAAGAAATGGTATGTCTGCATCACTTCCTGTGCCGACACAGGACAGGGTTATTTTGTTTTCAGTCATAGTCTGTGCAAGAGTGTTAAAATCTCCGGGAGCGGTTCTTCCGTCAGATAAAAGTATTACATGTTTTAACATGGCTTTTGTAACAGTAAGCACTCTGCTGGCTTCATTAAGGGCAGGATAGGCATTGGTTCCGCCTCCTGCTCTTAATGAAGCAATATTTTTAATTATAAAATCTTTATCATCAACTCTTTTTTGGAATGGCACAACCCATTTTGACGCATCATCAAACCCTATAATGCCTATCTGATCAGAAGGAGAGAGGAGTTCCACACAGGCGATGGAAGCTTCTCTTGCAAGGGCGATTTTCTCAACTCCTCCTGATCCGTAATCTGCCATGCTGCCTGATTTATCTATGGCAAGAACTAAAGCCATAGTAGGCATTTTTCTTTCTTTTCTTATATCCATGCTTACAGGAAGGGCTTCTTCTACCGGTGTATCGTAATATCCGCCTGTACCAAAGCTGTTCTCCCCTCCTATCATTATTAAACCTCCTCCCAGATCTCTTACATAACTCTGTATCTGTTTCATCTGTTCATCAGAAAATTTTGTTGATGAAATATCATTTAATATAACAGTCTGGTAATTCTGAAGCTGAAAAAGCTCTGTCGGTATATTATCAGATAAAAGATGTGATACTTCTATACCCTTTAAAGCATTTATAAGATATCTGTCCGGTCGGGCATCTTCACTTATTATAAGAACACGTGGTTTCCCTGATGCTTTCGTATAAGCCCGGGCACGGTTATTATCCATAAGAGTATCAGAATTTTTTTCTGCAATTACCTGAATTTCATAGCTATAAAAACCACTCTCTTCTACCTTTTGAGGAATAAAAAAAATGTTCTTTCCGGCTTTTAAAGATAGTTTTTTTTCACCGGCCAGACTGCTGTTTCTATAAAATTGCATTTTCACATAAGATGGTACAGTACTTTCCAGAACTATTTTTGCATCAAAAGGTTCATCTTTGCTTACATGATCTGGTATGGTAAACTCTTTAATAAATACCTCTCTTTCCAGAGAATTATCGAGAGGCACTACATCTACAGGAACATGATTTGCAGAAACAATAGTAGATTCATCTATAGCATTACCGGTATTTTCCTGGCCGTCACTCAAAAGGACAATTCTTCTATTTGCATCGGCAGGAAACATGGCAAGAGCAAGCTGGAAAGAACTGGCCAGATTTGTATGATCCGTATCTACTATAGACGTGAAATTGCCGGCTCTGGGATTTAAGGAAGGAACAAACTCTATAGACGAATTACCACCTGTTATTATAAGGCCTGCCATATCATCTTTCAGTTTTTTGCCTGTCGATTTATTTATAAAATATTTAATTTCTTCTTTATTTGCATCTGATATGCTTTTGGACACATCTGCTATAAATATAACACATAATCTGTTATTTGGCTTTATTAACTGTATTTCAGATATGGAAGCTATTAATAATATAAATATTATTATTCTCAGGGTAAAAGAGAGAATAAATCTCCATCCCGGGAGGTTGGCCATGCTATTTCTGGTAAAATAATATAAAGGTATTATGAGTAAGAGAAGCCAGAGAGTTTCCGGATGGTTGAATTCCATATAAAGAATCCTGTTACCGCATAGCCCCATCTGAAGATTTTACAACAATCAGACGGGGTAGCGGTTTAAAATTGAAAAATTTAAAAGCAGACCTGTAAGCCGAGTTCTGTATCTCTGACGAGACGGTGATCATCTATCTGGCATGTCTGTTACCAGACACACTCAAGCGATCGAACCCGGAGATAACTGGCAGGCTACCAGCGTCTTCTTTCGAAGAACAATCCCCTGTTTGATCTTGCTCCAGGTAGGGTTTACCAGGCCAGCCAGTCTCCTGGCTGCCGGTGCGCTCTTACATTAAGTCCCTTTCGGAACCGCACCATTTCACCATTGCCTGTACTCATCTTCATAAGCCATCGGCTGTATATTTTCTGTTGCACTGTCCGTAGGATCACTCCTCCTGGGCGTTACCCAGTACCTTGCCTTACGGAGCTCGGACTTTCCTCAGATATTCCATTTATAGATTATCTGCGATCACCCGTTCTGCTTTTAAATTTTCTTCTTTTATTATACCTGAATATAATTATAAAAGTAAAGGCCTTTACTTTTATAATTATATTGTGTTTTTTATGAAAGGAGTGAAAGGTGAATAGTAAGTAATGTCCTGTTCTTTTTCACCTTTCACTATTCACTCTACGATAAAATTACTGCTGTTTTTCATTGACCACACAGCTATCATAATTATTCTGTTCCAGTTCTTTCTCAAGTTTCCTGGCATTTTCCTTATTATTAAAAGAACCTGCCTGAACCCTGTAATAGGTTTTACCTTCATCATTGACCTGAACTATAGTGGCATCATAACCTTTGTTGGATAGATCATCTGCCATTTTAGAAGCATTATCTTTATTTACATAATATCCGGCCTGTACCTTGTATGATGTATCTGATTTTGTTTCCTCTGGTTTTTCTTCATTCAATTCCACACGATCAAAATTTTCTTCATTTTTAGGCTGTTCCGGTGAAGTTCCTATCATATTATTAATATCACTGCTGGTTTTACCTGATGTATTATCTTCAGCTACAGGTTCGGAAGCCTTTTTATTACTGCTTACTGCAACAGGAGTAGGTGTCGGAATTATGGTGGAAGCACTTTCTGAAGGTTTACTTTTTTTTGTGACAGGCGTTTCTGTCTGTTTGGAAGAATATGTCTGCTTATATTTTGTCTCGCTTTTAAAAGAAGGAGGTAAGATAATTGCAGAATTCTCTTTCTGGTTATATGACGTATTAACGTTTTGAGGCACAATAGTAGGTTTAGACAGAGTCTTTATTTCAGGAGAATTATTACCTTCTCCCTGAGCAGTTTTAAGATTGTTTCCGCTTATAAAAGATTCTCCTATATATTTACCCAGAAATAATGCCCCTAAAAGTACTCCTATACTCAGAATTAATACTGTAGGCCAGTAAAAATCTAATTTTCTACGTTTACTCTTTGATGCCATAATAAATCACTCTCTCCTTGAATATATTAGCCGTTATGAGTCAATTCCACATCATAACATGTTTCCCTTCCTGGTTTTTAATTTTTGCCCATTTCTCTTTATTTTATTTATCTTAATATTATAACATATAATTAGTGAAAAGTGAGTAGTGAAAAGTAAAAAGTAAGTAAAATTCCGTTTTTTTCACTTTTCACTCTCAATATATAGAAGGATTTTAGATAACTTTGACGAATTCACAGTAATTTACCTCACTTAATTTTACTGAGTAGAAAGGTTTATTTTTATGGAAAATCCCGGACTTCTGGAAAAGATAAGCGATTATACCTTTAAAGGTCTATTTGCTGTAATCATGATTATAGGGGGACTGGCTTTTATCTTACTGACCATAGCAAGTATAGATAAATTCCTGGATATCTTTGTAGACATGCCTAAAGACCCGATGGGTCTTCTTTTCAGTCTTGTAGGCCCCCTGGGTATACTTATTGTAGGTGCCTTATGTCTGGACATGGCAAAAACCATTTATGATCAGGAAATAAAGTCACTTCCTCTTTTTGCAAAAAAGAAGAAAGAAGAAGAAGAAGAAGAAACTTCTGTAACAGAAGAATTTCCTTCTACTGAAAAAACAAATCGTTTTGTATCCCGTTTCATAGGCATTGTTGTTACCTTTCTTGTCGTAGAATTTTCGACAATAGCTTTTCAATACCAGAACCTTCCTGATGCCGGTATTGACATAATATTACTCGTAAAAGCAGGGCTTTCACTTACAGGTGCGGCAGTACTACTGCTTATGTGGTCCTTATTTTTAAAGGATTGATCCTATCAGGCGGATAAATAGATAAATTTTCTGCATCGGAGGTATTTATCATAGCAAAATATAACAAGAAAAACATTTACAGTGAAATTATTTCCAGAGCATTAAAAGACAGTGATTTTAAAAAAGCACTTAAAGAAAAAGCGGCAGAGACAATAAAAAAAGAATTCGGCATTGAACTGCCTGAAAATGTAAATCTTTCTGTTGTTGAAGACACAGAAACCTATAAACACATTGTAATTCCATATATAGAAGAAAAATTAACTGCTATTGATGATAGGGATATTGAGCATATATCGTGTGGTTCAGTTTCAACTGAATATACAGTATGTTTTGGTCCCTGGTATGCATGTGTATAGAAATAACTGAGAAGAATACAGGAGTTTTTTTGTACAACTCCTGTATTCTCATTTTTTTTAGCCTCTCGTTTTCTTTTCAAGTTTTGCCCACGTATCTTTCAGTGAAACTGTTCTGTTAAATACGAGAGCATCAGGTCTGGAATCGACAGAATCGACACAGAAATAACCCTGTCTCAGAAATTGATAGCTTTCTCCTGACTTTGCGTCTTTAAGACCAGGTTCAACCATGGCCTCCTTTATTACTTCCAGGGAATCCTGATTTACCTTGCTTAAGAAATCAGTTTTTTCTTCTTCCTCTTTTTCTTCGTTTACATCTTTGAACAGATAATCATAAAGGCGCACTTCAGCAGGAATGGCATGTCTGGCTGATACCCAGTGAGAAGTACCTTTTACTTTTCTTCCGTCATCGGTCCACCCTCCCCTGCTCTTCGGGTCATAGGAACAATGGACTTCTATTACGTCACCTGTTTTTTCATCCTTTACAACAGATTCGCATTTTATATAATAGGCGTGTTTTAACCTTATTTCGCGCCCAGGAGACAAACGAAAATAGTTTTTCGGAGGATCTTCACGGAAATCGTCCTGTTCAATATATACAACCTTTGAGAAAGGTATTTTTCTTGTTCCCATAGACGGATCTTCCGGATTATTTTCTGCATCCAGTTCTTCTACACGGTCATCAGGATAATTATCTATTATGACCTTAAGAGGGTGAAGAACTGCCATTACTCTTAAAGCTTTTTTATTAAGATCTTCCCTGAGACAGTGTTCCAGAAGAGCTATATCTACAGTACTGTTGGCTTTTGCCACTCCCACCGTTTCACAGAGTTTTCTGATGGAAGCAGGTGTATAACCTCTTCTTCTCATACCTGCAAGAGTAGGCATACGTGGATCGTCCCATCCGCTCACGAAGCCTTCTTTTACCAGTTTAAGAAGATTTCTTTTGCTTAAAATTATTCTGGTCAGACATAATTTTGCAAATTCTATCTGCTGCGGGTGACATGGAACAGGCAATTGATCCAGATACCAGTCATAGAGAGGGCGATGAATTTCAAATTCCAGCGTGCATATGGAATGAGTTATACCTTCTATGGAATCAGAAAGGCAGTGAGCAAAATCATACATGGGATAAATACACCATTTATCGCCTGTTCTGTGATGTTCTGCCTTTCTGATACGATATATGGCAGGATCTCTCATGTTTATATTGGGAGATACCATATCTATTTTAGCTCTGAGCACATGAGTGCCGTCTGCAAATTCCCCGGCTTTCATACGTGCAAAAAGATCCAGGTTTTCCTCTATGGATCTGTTTCTGTAAGGGCTTTCTTTTCCCGGTTCTGTCAATGTACCTCTGTACTGTTTGATTTCTTCAGCAGTTAAACTGCATACATAGGCTTTACCTCTTTTTATTAATTCTACGGCATAATCATACATCTGATCAAAATAATCAGATGCATAGTAGAGCCCATCCCAGTTAAATCCAAGCCATTTTACATCTTCCTGTATGGATTCTACATATTCTACATCTTCTTTAGTCGGGTTTGTATCATCAAAACGAAGATTACATTTTCCATTGTATTGCTGTGCAATACCGAAATTAAGACATATGGATTTGGCATGACCTATATGTAAATAACCGTTTGGTTCGGGAGGAAATCTGGTCATAACCCTGCTGTCATTCTTATTATTCTTCAGATCTTCATCGATGATATCGCGAATAAAATCAGTAGGTTTAATATTTTCCGGTTCGCTCATGATTTTTACTACCATCCTTTCTGTTGTAATATTAAATTAAAATCAAATTATACTAAAAAAAAACGGCAAAAGCAATTGTTTTTATGATTTATATTCTTTCAAATTATTTTAATTAAAGGATTTTATAAGAATGTACCGAAAATTCATTAGAAGAATCGAAAGAGAGTTACATATATGGAAACAAAAATAACCATTGCAGGTGCACTGAGCGAAATAAAGCATGTAGAATCATTTTTTGACCGGTTAACAGAAAAGCATAATATTCCTGCAGATACCAGGTTTAAAATAGACATGGTTATGGATGAAATTTTAACCAATATTATTTCTTACGGATATAAAGATAACAGAGAACATTATATAGATATATATGTACATATAGAAAATAACATAATAAAAATTGTAATAGAAGACGATGCCATAGCCTTCAATCCTCTCCTGGCCCCCCCGCCTGACCTGACCATACCTCTAGAAGAACGGCCCATAGGAGGACTGGGAATTTATCTTGTAAAAACCAGTGTTAATACTATAGATTATGCCAGAGAAAACGGTCGTAATATACTCTCAATGACAATGGATCTTTCAGCAACTGATCAGCACGTGACCGAGGGATAAAATAACATGTTAGATAAAAGGGGCTATATAGTAATGGCCATTGTATCGACAGGTATTTTCATGTGCAACATTGACGCAAGTATGGTAAACATAGCCCTTCCCTCTCTTGCAAAAGTATTTAATGTCAGCACCAGCATGGTTTCCAGGATAAGCCTTCTAGATTTACTTGCTATTACAAGTTTTGTACTTGTTTTTGGCAGTCTGAGTGATATAAAAGGCGTTGATAGAATATTTGCCCTTGGTTTTATAATATCAGCTTCATCTTCATTATTATGCGGCCTTTCACCTGATATAAATATCTTACTGATCTTTCGTTTTATCCATGGCATAGGTGAAGCGATGATTCTCTCTACTTACGGAGCAATTATTGTAGCCAATCTTCCTTCCGACATGAGAGGACGGGCTTTCAGCTTTACAAGTGTTATTGGCGGAATAGCTCTTGCCGCCGGCTCATTCTTTGGCGGAATCTTTCTGAAATATCTCAGCTGGGAATGGATTTTCCTGAGTAATATTCCTTTCGGTATAGCCGGTATTATACTGGTGATGGCTTTTTTAAAGGGTGAAAAAAATAATAATAAAATAAAAAATCAGCCCTTTGATTTCCCGGGAGCAATATTCAGTTTCCTGGGTCTGTTTACACTTTTATATGCTTTAAATATGGGGGAAGAAAATGGATGGAAATCGGGAATAACAATCGGCAGTTTTGTAATAGCACTGATATTTATAATACTTTTTATAACATGGGAAAAGAAACAGGAATTTCCTATGCTGAATTTTTCTATTTTTCATAATTTAAGCTTTACTGTTGCTCTTCTCGGAGATTTTGTAGTTCTTATGACTCTTGAA
>JBEHWP010000042.1:0-15748 GCA_040217665.1 Vulcanimicrobiota bacterium | reverse complement strand
GTTTTTATTAAAGATTTTAAATAGATCTTTTCAACTTCTTTAATAGCATCGTCAAAATTCATATCAGCAGTTTTTATCATAGCCTGTTTGGTCATTTTCAGGATTATTCCGCTGTTTGAAGTAATGCGCTTTATTATTCTACTCACTTCCGCTTCCATTTTATCTTCGGTGACGGCTTTGCTTATGAGACCTATTCTGGCTGCCTGTGTGGCTTTATGCTCTTTCCCTGTAAGCAACATTTCATATGCTCCATGTTTGCCTATCTTTTTCTGATACGTAATAACTGCTATCGGAGGTATTACACCTACTTTTAGTTCGGGCTGAACAAATTTTGCTTCTTCCGTAGCAATTACTATATCGCAGAAAGTAGCCAGTTCGCATCCTCCTCCAAAAGCGCCTTCTCCCTGAACTATGGACATAGTCGGAATTTTAAAACTGTTCAACAGGTAAAATACTCTGTTAAATACAGATATGAGTTTTTCTATTTTATCCGGCGCATGATCCTTTATATCCAGACCTGCGGAAAAGGCTTTACCTGTTGCGTTTATTACCAGAAGTTTTATCTCTGCCATATCCTGTACTGATTTTAATGTTGTCCCCATTTCAGTGAGCATTTCTATATTCATTACATTCAGAGGAGGTCTGTTAAGGGTAATTTTTGCTACATCCTTTTCTACTGTAAATTCTATATGTTTTAATTCTTTACTCATATAATTCTCTCCTTATTTAAAATAGTTAAAACCTGTAATTTGAAAGATAAACAAAGAAGCATACAGGCATGCTATGAGGACTGAATGCATGATTGTTGACGGCATAATCCCCTTTGTTTCCATAGTTGCTCTTCCGAAGAGCCATCCGAGAAATGTGAAAAGTGCTATTTTCATCATGTAATGTAACAGAGTATAAGATGGCCAGTGGAGAAGACCGAATATTACGGCCTGCAGTAAATTTGCTTTTCCTCCGTTCATTTCCCGGAGAAATACGCCCAGGAATATTCCCCTGTTTAATATTTCCTCTACAAGACAATTTGTTACAGTACCCAGTAATACAGGTAAATAATTTATAAATTTTTCATTGCTGTAGGCAGGCCACAAATTTTGAACTGTCAGTAATATGAGAAATATTATAATAACCATAACAGAGAACCTCGTTACAACCATATACCATGGCATAGGCTCTTTATAACCGAGTACAGTTGTTCCTTCTTTCATGTTACCTGCCCGTAAAAAACTGTTCTTCCAGTCAGTTTTATTATTATAGAAAAAAGACAGCAATATTATAATCCCGATAAATTGATAACAGGTCTGTATAAAGAAGGTTTTAAAGTTATCCCAGAATGTTTCCTTATATACAGGTATCAGATAAAACGTATTAAGAAATATTATCTCTACCATTGAATAGGCAATTGACCAGGCAAGCATAAGAGACAGAGAATGTTTTAATGATTTCAGAGGCCCCAGAAGGGATATTATATTTAATACCAGAAAGGCAATCATAATGTATTGATATAATTTTAAGCCCATCCAGTATTTATCAACACTGTCCGGTATATATTTAAAAAAGCTCAACAATAGAAATATAATGGCTATTACCATTATAATAATCTGTCTTTTATGGTCTTTTAATATAATTGTCATAATGTTTACCAATCATAATATTTTTTCTTCTATAAATTTATTAAATTCTTCGGCATTTTCCCCGTGAGGTAATATTTTACAGTGTTCAAATATCTTTACTTTTACTGCCGGATTTAAATTTTTTAATGTTTTCATCCGTCCATAGTAATCTGTTTCTTTTCCGAACAATACTGTTATTTCCTGATTTAAGTGTTTAAATTCCTCCGATACGTTCATATTTAATAAACCACATATAAAGGAAGGATAAAACAGTTCGCTTCCTTTCTGATGTCCTGCCATGTGATAATAATTTACCATATCTCCTGTTACAGATTTACTGTAAACTTCTGTTTTCAGGAAATTTCTTATGAATAATTTTGATGTCATAAGATTGTATATGGTTCTTCCTATGACAGGACTGCTAACGAACTGATAGGTCATTAATTCTATTATTTCAGATTTTTTTCCTTTCTCCAGTAAGGGAGGATCTATAAGAAAGAGGGATTTTATTTTTTTCGGGTAAAGTGCTCCGTTTCTTATGGCATATATAGAACTCAGTCCGCTTGCTATTATGGAACATTCATCTTCTATTACACTGTCTATGAAATCAAAGATCGATTTTACATAGAGTTTTGCTCTGTATCCTCTTTTTAACTTATCCGACTGTCCGAATCCTGGCAGGTCAGGAGCGTATACTCTGAATTTTTCGGCCAGTATAGAGAAATTGTTGTTCCATTCAAAGGAAGAAGCTCCCTGATGTATATTATGTAAAAGCAGTATTTTTTTCCCTTCTCCTCTGACTTTGTAAAAAATATTGCCATATCTCCACAGGTAAATTCTGTCCTTTCCTTCCAGAGCATGCCTGCCTGTCCCGGTTCCGGCAAATATATATGAGTTAATAGAAGCCATTATACCGAGAGCAACAGTGCTTATAAACAGCGGATTTTTCATTTCTTTACCTCCCTGCTGTTTTCAGACCGTAAAGATTTCTGGCCCCTGTAATAATCAGACCGGAAGCTATTGCAGGAGGTGCCATGATTTTTCCTCCTACATTGATGGAATAATGCTTTATACCGGGCCTTTTCTTCAGGAATTTTTTCTTTTCTTTCATTACTATGGAATAAAGTTCACCTTCTGCTGTTCCGGCATATATTACGCCATTGGCTATTACAGGAGCACCTGTAAAAGACACATTAAAGTTCTGTTTCCATGTTTCTTCGCCTGATAATCCGTTCAGGGTAAATATAACACCTTCTGTTGATGTTATATATATAGTATCTTCCAGGACTGCCATGCCGGCGAGATTCCCTATTAACTGTATGTCACGGAGTTTTTCACCTGTTCTGCTGTTAAAGAAGTGAAGTCTGCTCATATTATCGGTAATTATAACCTGTTCTTTATATATGACAGGCATATCTCCTTCTGTCCCCATGTTGTATTTCCATATTTCATCTCCTGTAGAAGCATTCAGCCCGTATAAACAGTTATCTGTTGAGGCTATATAGATTATTCCCTTATAGAGGGCCGGAGGTGTTTTTATCTGTCCGTTTGTTGAAAAATCCCATATCTTATGACCTTTGATTTCATCAAGAGCATATACTGTGCCGTCTTCGGAGCCGAAATATACCAGTCCTCCTTCTATGAGGGGAGATGACTTAATTTCCCCATGAGTCTTGTATTTCCATAACTGTTTACCTGTCATCCTGTCAAGAGAATAAAATTTACTATCGAGAGAACCGGTAAAGAGTGAATTGTCATTTACACATGGAGTGGAGTTCACATCCATGTCGAGAGACCATATTTCTTTACCTGTATGGAATTTTACTGCATAAAGCTTTTCTTCGGAAGATACATAAACTGCTTCACTGTATATGGCAGGACTGTTTATTACAGAGCCTTTTGTTTTAAGCTCCCATATTTTCTCAAGAGGCGGTATCAGTTCATATTCCGATGCCGAATGACCGTCTCTTTTTTGATTCCCCTGAAAGAGAGGCCAGTATGTTATGGCTTTAATATTCAGCTCCATCGGTGGAGAATGATATATGTCATATTTTAAAGGCAGAGTCTTTTTACTGATTATTTTACTTACAATCTTTTTTGCATCGGGTTCTGACGAAATTTCTTTTTTATGTTCTTCTGTGGCGCTATCTAATATCGTTTCCAGAATCTGCCAGTCTCTTTCAACAGGGTCCATAACGGTTGAGTGTATGAAATCATCTTTTATGTCTACGAGTTTTTCTCTCAATTTTCCTACAAACTTCATTGCAGTCTCATATTCTCTTTTTTTACTTAACAGTTCTTCTTCTTCTATTTTCAATTCCCTTTTTGCTTTTCTCAGTTCCAGTTCCATGTGTTGCAGTTCTTTCTTTTTTTCCGGTTCTTCTTTTATACTTTCTATTGCCTCTTTCTGAATTTCAATAGCAGCCAGTTTTTCTTCTGCTTCCCAGATGGCTCTCTTTATAGACATACGTTCCAGTTCTACATTTTTTTGAAATTCTTCTTTTTCCATTTCCAGTCTTGCTTTTTCATCAGAAAGTTCCAGGAATTTTATTTCGAATTCTTTTTCCTGTTCTGCAAGGTCATCCATGATTTCTATCTTTTCTTTCTCAAAGATTTTTCTCTCCTGTGTGAGCAAATGGAGTCTCCATTCAAGTGTCTTTTTTTCTTCTTTTAAGAATTTTTCAATTTCCCATTTTTCCGCTTCCAGACTTTCCTTTTCCAGTTCCAGATTTACTCCTTTTTTTTCAAGAAATCCTTTCTGTTCTTCCAGTTCTTTTTTCGTTCTTTCCTGTAATTTTGTAAAATCCTCCCTGACCTTTTCAATATTCGCCCTTTCTCTGTTCAGATCATAGAGTAATTTATCGTATTTTTCTTTCAGTTTTTTTTCTTCATCATGGAATTTTTTTATATGCTTTTGTTTCAATTCTTCAAAATTTTCTTTTTCTTTTTCCAGTTCCACCAGTTTTCTCTTTCCTTCTTGAGTTACTTTCTCATATTTTTCTTTCACTTCCTTCTCATAAGCTGTTTTTTTCTCATTAAATTCTTCCATAGCTTTTTTTAAGGACTCGTCCATATTATCTGTTTTTTTCTGCTTTTCCAGGAGTTTTTCCAGTTCTTCTTTTTTATCCTGAAGGGATTTCTTTTCTCCTCTGAGTTTTTCTATGGCTTTTTGAAGTTTTTTAGTGTCTTCGCCATGGCCTGTTCTGTGTTCTCCGGATAATGTATTTTTTTCCGTATATTCCCTGTTTTCTTTCTGAAGTCTCTCGTTATCTTCTTCAAGTTTTTTTATTCTCTGCAACATTTCCAGCATTTTTTCATCAGGTTTGGCCATTGTTCTGGTTTCTCTGCCTGTAACAAATACCTCTTCTTTTTCTTTTTCAAGGCGGTTTTTCTCTTCCCTGAGTTCTTCTATGGTTTGTTGAAGTTTTATAAAGGTTTCTCTCTTTTCTTCTCCTTCATTCTCACTTTCAAGATAACTTTCAAATTCTTCTCTTTGATGGAGCAGTTCCATTTTTTCTTTTCTTATATTTATTCTTTCTTTACCCAGTTCTTTATATGTTTTATCTTTATAGTTTTCCAGTTCTCTCCGGTCTTTTTCCAGTTCCTTCGTGAGAATCTGAAGCTCTTTTTCTTTTTCTTCCAGTTCTTTTTTTATGGCTACGAGTTTATTTTTTTCTTCAAGGAAGGACACATCAAGCAATTCTTCCCTGAGAGGTTCTTTTTTTGTTTTTTCCTGAAAAAATTTTTTCCCCCCTTTCTTTGCCGGTTTTATTTCTTCCGGAATATCTTCTATATAGGAAAAATATTCTTCTCTTATATATAGTTCAATCTCTCTCTGACTGTCAGGAGGGATGGAAAGATTTTTACCCATTTCTATAAGTTGATCTCTGTATTTTTCTATTCTTTTTCCATGACTTTCATATAGTTCTTTTACATAGTTATAAAAAATTCTTTCTCCTTCCAGCATGGAAAATTCCGAAGAACCTGGCAGGAAATCAAATCTATCACCTGTTTCATCTTTATCTCTGAACAATGTTTTTGTCTCCTCTCAAAAGGAATTTATATGAAGATCGTAACCTGTGACGCATGACGCGTCACGGGAAGATAATATGTAATTTATCTATATATTATATCAGGGATTTAAAAAATATCTATATAGTTTTTTTATAAAAATTTGTTTCTTTTGTTCGAAATAACAGCTTCATAGACCTTTTCGATTCTTTTAAAAACCTCACTCCACGTATAATATTTAAGCAAAGGCGTAATTTCTTCGTCACTTAAATTTTCCCCTGAAAGATATAGTTGTTCTTCCAGTGATTTTTTTAAATTTTCTACGAATAAAGGCAGTTCTTCTTCTACCGGCCTGTCAGGGCCGTTAAGACGGGGGAGAGGCACAGTACTTACAAAGGGCATAGATTTTTCACTTTTCATTTCTGTCAATGCAGGAAGTTCTGTTACAACGATTCTGCACCCTGATGAAAGGGCTTCAATAATAACAAGAGGAAAACCTTCATAAAAGGACGGGAGAACGAAAATATGACAGGTTCTCATAAGTTCTGCCAGGTTTTTCTGACTTATCTGGCCATGCCATGTGACTTTGTTTTTCATTTCTTCAGATTTTTTCAGAATTTCATCTTGTTCGAGACCTGAACCGCTTCCTGCCATATGGAGATGCCAGTTGAAATGATTGATCCTGTTCAGTGCTTCAAGGAGCCAGTAAACACCTTTCGCTCTGCTGAGTTTTCCTGCATAAAGAATGTTGATCCTGTCTTTTTTCTCTTTAAAGCCATTATAAAAGAGTTTTTCATTGTAACCTGTACCTGTAAGGAAGACAATTTCAGGTGACAGTCCGTATGTTTTTATGACCTGTTCTTTCTGGGCTTTTGAAAGTGCCAGCACACCATTTACCTGAGAACATCCTGATATAACCCTATGTCTGTGTTGAGGACACAGAGCAATTTGCCTGATATCTGTTCCATGACAGTGGGCTACCAGAGGAATGTCCGGGAAAGTTTTTTTTATGAGGCCTGTCATGAGCCACAGATGGTGGCTGTGTATTATATCAGGTTTAAACCTTTCTACAGATGTGATAAGTTTTTCCCTGAACGAGTTTTCATATTTAATAATATCTTCCTCAGAAAGATCTGAAAATTTTGTGCTTTTATATGGCATGACATCACTCATGCCTGCCACGTCAAAGGGGAGATTTTCACTGTTAAATTCAACAAAAATATGTTTTCCTGTGAGATAATCGGGTAAACAGTACTTTTCTCCTCTGGAAATACCTGCAAGAAGAAAATTTTCATAGCCCCTCTTATGGGATTCTGAAATAATTTCCCTTATTGTTATACCGCTGCCTGTAGCTTCCGGTTTCTGGCTCAGGGTATGAAGGATTTTCATAATAGATTTTGCTTTTCTCCCTGAAAATATGTGAGTAATTCTCTGGATTCTCTGGAAACAATTAATATTCCTTTATTTTATGTTATAATATTATGACTTTTCTGTTGAAAGGATATAAAAAAATAAAGGAGGAATTATTATGATACGTTCTTTTTTGAAAAAATTTCTGGCAGGAACACTGACAGTTCTGGCTGCAACTACTGTTGTTTCTGCCCGGGATATCTTACCTGTACCACCTGATAAATTTGAAGGTGAAGCCAATCTTACCGTCAGGGACTCTACTCCTGATTTCCCTCATGCAGTAAAAGCACCGGAAGGTGCACCCAATGTGTTACTAATAATTCTTGATGATGCAGGCTTCGGCTCCAACAGCACCTTTGGAGGGCCTGTGAATACTCCGACCCTTGATAAACTGGCTTCTACAGGGCTTTCTTATAACTGTTTTCATACTACAGCAGTATGTTCTCCTACAAGAGCTTCTCTTATAACAGGCAGAAACCATCATTCTGTTCACTCCGGCTGTATACCAGAGTTTTCCACAGGTTATGAAGGTTATAATAATGTAATAGGTAAAGATACAGTTACTATAGGTGAAATATTAAAACAAAATGGATATTGCACTTCCTGGTTCGGTAAAAACCACAATGTACCGGAATGGGAGTCAAGTTCTGCAGGGCCTTTTGACCGATATCCGGTAGGTCTGGGATTTGAGTATTTCTACGGTTTTATCGGAGGTGACACAGATCAATGGGATCCTCATCTTACTGAAAATACAAGGCCAGTATCAAAACCTTCAGATGATAAAAACTATCATCTTGATAAAGATCTGGCAGATCATGCCATTAGATGGATAAGAGAACAGAAAACGCTTGCGCCGGATAAACCTTTTTTTGCATACTACTGTCCAGGCACATCTCATGCCCCTCATCATGCTCCGAAAGAATGGATAGAAAAATATAAAGGCCATTTTGATCAGGGATGGGATAAAGTAAGGGAAGAAACCTTTGAACGTCAGAAGAAACTCGGTGTTATTCCTCAAAATACTGTTCTTACTCCGAGACCTGCTTCAATTCCTCCGTGGGACTCTCTTTCTCCGGAGCAGAAAAAGCTTTATGCCCGTATGATGGAGGTTTATGCCGGAGCTCTTGCCCATTGTGATTACCAGATAGGCCGTGTTATAGATGCAATTGAAAAAGATGGCCATATGAATAATACACTGATAATCTACATATCAGGTGACAATGGAGCAAGCGGTGAAGGCACTCTTAACGGACTGCTCAATGAATACAGTATGTTTAACGGTATCCAGGAAGATCTGAATTTTCTGTTACAACATATGGATGAACTCGGAAGTAATATGACATGCAATCATTATCCTGCAGGATGGGCATGGGCAATGGACTCACCATTACAATGGGTAAAACAGATGGCCTCACACTTTGGAGGAACGAGAAATGGTATGGTCATATGCTGGCCGGACCGTATTAAAGATAAGGGTAACATCAGAACTCAATTCCATCATATAATAGATATTGTTCCAACCATACTTGAAGTTACAGGTATTGAAGAGCCTTATATGGTAAACGGAATAACTCAGAAGCCCATTCAGGGTGTAAGTATGGCTTATACCTTTGATGATGCTAAATCACCATCGAAAAGAAAAACCCAGTATTTCGAGATGATGGGTAACCGTGCCCTGTATCATGACGGTTGGATTGCCTGTACCACACCGGTAGGTGTGCCATGGGATTTAAAAACACCAAAAACAGTAGATATACTGGATTATAACTGGGAACTCTATAATATTACAGAAGACTTTTCTCAGAGTAATAATCTTGCAGACAAATATCCTGAAAAATTGAAAGAACTTCAGAATATGTTCTGGGTTGAAGCAGGAAAATACAATGTGCTGCCTCTTGATAACAGGGGTATAACAAGAGCTCTGGACGGAGGGAGACCGGGTTTAAATGAGGGAAGGACTTCTTTTACCTTTTATCCCGGCACTGTAAGAGTGCCTCTTGGAACAGCTCCTGATATAAAAAATAAATCTTATACTATTACAGCTATTATTGATATTCCGAAAGAAGGAGCAGATGGTATGATTGTCAATCAGGGGGATCGTTTTGGAGGATGGGGGCTTTATATGATGGACAGTAAACCTGTATTTCTATATAATCTTGCAAACCAGGTAAGATATACAATTATGTCTGATGAAAAAATTCTTCCCGGACATGTTACTGTTACTTTTGATTTCAAGTATGACGGAGGAGGGGCAGGTAAAGGCGGTAATGGTATTCTTTCTATAAATGGAAAGAAGGTTGGAGAAGGAAGAATAGAGCAAACCATGGGATTTTTCTTCCCTCTTGAAGGTGGTTTTGATATTGGAGAAGACTGCAGTGCACCTCTGGTAGAAACATATGAATCACCGTTCAAATTTACGGGAACCATAGAGAAAGTTGTAATTGACCTGAAATAATTTTATTATGAAGCGTAATACGTGACGAGTTCAATTGGGGGCAATGGGTCATAAAAAAATTAAATTTTTTGAAACAGGTGTGAATTTGCCTGAAACTTATGACAGGCTTTTTGACGAATTAAAGAGTTTTAAAGGTGAACATAAAAGAGAAACTCTTAGAAATACTCTGGAATGGCTTATAATGAAAAAAGTCAAAGATGAATGTCTTCATAAATGTTTAAATGATAAGATGATAGATGAGATGTCTGTGAAAAACTGCGATCCTTTTAAGATTGCAGATGAAATTTTTCATAAGATTTTTAACGGAAATTTTTAGAGAGGAGATTCTTTTATGCCCTTTGTTTTAGCGGAAATAAAAGAAAATATAGGCTGTATTACTCTGAATAATCCCAGAAAGAGGAATGCTTTCAGTGAGGAACTTCTCGGAGATATGCTTGCTGCCATATATGATTTTGAGCAGAAAAAAATCCCCGTAATAGTTCTTAGAGCGGAAAAAGATGCAAAAGTATGGTCTGCAGGCCATGATGTGACAGAACTTCCGAAATCGAGACGGGATCCCTTACCATATTACAGCCCTCTGGAAAAAGCATTGAGAGTAGTCCAGCATTATCCGGGAGCCGTAATAGCCATGGTTCATGGAGGTGTATGGGGAGGAGCCTGTGACCTTGTAATAACATGTGACATGATAATAGGTGATCCTACATGCACCTTTGCCATTACACCCGTGAAACTGGGACTTCCTTATAATCCTACCGGTATTCTTCATTTTATTACAAGACTGGGTATCAATATAGCAAAAGAGATGTTCTTTACAGCCGATCCTGTTCCTGCGGAAAAGGCGGAAAAATGGGGTATTTTAAACCATCTTGTTCCAACGGAAGAACTGGAGGATTTCACTTTTAATATTGCCGGAACAATTGCTTCCCGTTCACCTCTGGCAATCGGAGTCATAAAGGAACAGTTCCGTATACTCTGTGATGCCCATCCCATAACACCTGAAACATTTGAACGTATGCAGGGGTTAAGGCGAAAGGTTTATGACAGCCACGATTATACGGAAGGTATCAATGCTTTTCTTGAGAAGAGAAAGCCCGTTTTTAAGGGCGAGTAGTGAGAGGCCCCCTCTATAGAGAGGGAGAGCCTCTTATTATCTTGGTGAACATTTCTTAACAGCATTGTTGCCTGAGTCAACATACACATTCCATTTAGAATCTATTTTTATAACTGAATATTACAGGAAATAAATTAGTTCTTACTTTAAACTATTTTACTTCCATAGAACTATATGACGAGAATTAAATTTAAACTATACTGAAATGTATAAATTAAATTATATGTGATTCAGTTAAGAAATTTTTACAGATTGGATGTGTTAATTAATTGAGTAAATTATTTATTCAAAACCTGTTCTCATTAGTTCTGGCAGTCCTTCTGATTTCATCACCGGGCTGCGGAGATGATATTACACCGGTGATTAATGATAGCTCAATCTATTCTAATTCAGAGCACTGGTTGTCATTACCTTCATCAATAGATAAACCGGTGGATGTTTTTTACCTTTACCCTTCAGCATTGATGGCGAAAGATCCAAATGGACCGCCGGAGATCTGTGCTATTGATGATCCTGACATGATACAGGGGGCACAATCAGCTTTTGCCCGGCAGGCTACTGCTTTCCAGAACACAGCTAATATTTATGCTCCATATTACAGACAGCTGGCACTGTCTCTGACCATGCCTTCGGCAGAAAGAGAACAACTTGTATCAGGGATACCGACAGAGTATGCCACTGAAGCCTTCGATTACTATATAAAGCACTATAACAACGGACGTCCCTTTATTTTAGCCGCCCATTCACAGGGAGCGAATATATTGAGTTATATGCTGGCAGGTTACCTGAAAAATAATCCTGAACTGTATAAAAGAATGATTGCAGCGTATGTTATCGGATATTATGTTACACCGGATTACCTTGCTAAAAATCCTCATTTGAAATTCGCCGAAGGTCCTGATGATACGGGAGTAATAATTTCTTATAATACTGAAGCTCCTGATGTTAATAACGCAGAAAATATTCTCTATCAAGGTCCCGGCCTTGTCATAAATCCTATTACGTGGACAAGAGACGAAATAGTTGCTACTACTGCCCAGGGACTGGGATCAATCATGCCTGATCCCAATGGAGTATTTGTGCAGGTTCCGCAGTATGCCGACGCATGTGTAAATAAAACCGTAGGTGTCCTGATTTGCACTACTGCCGATGAAGATGCATTATATAAATTAACAGGGGGAGCCAGAGGCATTTACCATAGCTTTGATTATCCTTTTTATTACTATAATCTGCGACAAAATGCCGCAGACAGAACTGATATGTTCTTGAAAAACTGGCACAGGAGCGAGTAAGAAATCAATTATTTTTAATGCTGGAACCATCCATACAGGTCAGCAGACAGTAATATTTATTTTCTCATTCTTTCCACTGCCAGGTTCTGGAGAAAAATATATACCTTATTAACAGCCAGTTGTAAATTAAATAGACGCAAAATAGTAAATGTCTGTAAAAACAGGTTCTCTTTCAGGAGGATTATAGATTTTTCGGAAGAGCCTGGCAGTGGAAAGGTATGGGGCGACTTTTCGGATAAGCTCTAAGAAGATGAATTTTTTCTGCAAGTCATAAAAAAATACAGTGGTAAAACAAAATGTTCTACCACTGTATTTTTTATAAAATACTAAATTCTGCTGCCCATTGTTAAAGCCATTATGGCCATAATGGTGTGCATGCGGTTTTCAGCTTCGTCAAATACTATGGACTGAGGACCGTCTATGACTTCATTGGAAACTTCCATTCCTCTGTCTGCAGGGAGACAGTGCATGTAGTAGGCTTTTTTGGATGCATAGGACATCATCTTTTTGTCACAGATCCATTTTTTGCATTTATCTACTTCTTTCTGGGCTTTCTTGTGATCATGCTCTATTCCTTCTTCTGGGAAAGCAAGCATGGATGTGGGGCACCAGGCTTTAGGATATACTACGTCTGCTCCTTCAAAGCCTTCTCTCATATCATTGGTCATATTGAATTTTGTACCGTTTTCTTCTGCCCATTTTTTACACTGTTCTATAACTTTCGGATCAAGTTCAAATCCTTTCGGATATGCAAAGGTTACATCCATTCCCATTTTTACGGGAGCAAGTATAAGGGACTGAGGTACTGCTCTCGGTTTATGAGGTGATGCTGAATATGCATAGGACATGGTGAATTTTACGCCTTTAAACTGGCCGAATTTTTCTTTTACTGTTACAAGATCTGCAAGGGCCTGTGTGGGATGATATTTGTCACATTCCATATTGATTACCGGAATATCTGAATATTTTGCGAATTCTTTTATGACTCTGTTGGATTTTCCGTATACCCATTTTACAGGATCTCCATAGGCTCTTATGGATATGCCATGTCCCATTCTGGAGAGTACATTTGCCACATCTGATACTCTTTCAGTTGAATAGGCTTCTTCTTCGCCTTCGAGGGCGGGAGTGTATATTTTGCCCGGTTCCAGGTTGTTTGCATGGCCTCCGAGATGGGTCATACCTGTTTCAAAAGAGTTTCTTGTTCTGAGTGACTGATTGTAGAAAATCATAAAGAGGGTTTTGTTGTTAAGGATATGGCTCATATCCTCTCCCATAAGAAATCTCTTTTTAAGTTCAAGGGATACTTCTATTAGAGTCTCCCACTCTTCTTTTGTGTAGTCGAGTTCTGCATCGATGTAGTCTCGGCCTCTGAAACTGAATGTCTTCACGCTAAAGTCCTCCTAATTTTTAGATTGTTTAACTTTTTGCCGTCAGGAATTTTTTATAATTCATAGCTGATGGCTTATTTTTTTATTAACACTTCGAAAGATTCTAATTCAAAAAAAATTTAAAGTCAATATTTTCACAGGTAAAATTTTTCTGTGACAATAAAATGTTTTTTCTAAGACCTGTCTGACAATCAATTCATCTGAAAAACATCAAAGAGAAAGGCAAAAATATCAGCCTGTTCGTTAATAACCTTCGATGTCGGTTTCCCCTGGCCGTGGCCTGCTTTCGTCTCTATCCTTATAAAGGCTCTCGTTTTACCGTCAGATTTTTCCTGAAGAGTGGCCATAAATTTTTTTGCATGACTCGGAACGACTCTGTCATCTGTATCTGCCGTTACAATAAGTATGGGAGGATATTCCAATCCTTCTTTTATATTATGAAGTGGCGAATAGGCATAGATATATTTAAAATCTTCAGGATTTTCTTCAGGATTTCCATATTCTACAATCCATTTGTGTCCCACTGTAAATTTATGATATCTGAGCATATCAGTAAGGGGAACACTGCATATAACGGCACCGAACAGATCCGGTCTCTGAGTCATACATGCAGAAACAAGAAGGCCTCCGTTACTTCCTCCTGAAATGCCAAGTTTTTCAGGGGTTGTATATTTATTTTTTATTAAATATTCTGCTCCAGAGATAAAATCATCGAAAACATTCTGTTTTTTCTCTAACATGCCGGCTCTGTGCCATTCTTCTCCATATTCTCCTCCTCCACGGAGATTTACTATGGCAGATATGCCTCCATGTTCCATCCATACAAGCCTTGTTACATTAAATCCGGGGGTAAGGCTTATATTGAATCCTCCGTAACCGCCCATAAGAACAGGATTATCTCCATTCATAGGAAGATCTTTTTTATGGATAAGAAACATAGGGATCTCTGTACCGTCTTTTGAAGGAAAGAAAACCTGTTTCGCTATATATTTTGATGGCTCAAAATTGACTTTTGATGTAAGAAATTCTCCGGTTTTCCCTGTTTTAAAATCATAGTGATATATACAGGTAGGACGGAGAAATGATTGGAAAGGAAAGAACATTTCTGTATCGTCTCTTCTTCCCGGAATGCCGGAAAAATCAATCATTACAGTGCCTATGTCAGGTAGTTCTATGTCTCTATCGAAAGAACCGTCATTATTAAAGATTTTTAGTTTATTACTGGCATCCTGAAGATAACATATTACAAACTGGTTATTAATCATGGTAACGGATTCTATTGTATCTTTCCCTTCATCTATTATTACCTTCCAGTTTTCTCTTTCCGGATGATTTATGTCAATTGCAATGATACATCCTTTCGGTGCATTTAAATTACTGTGGAAATAGAACATATTTCCGATATTATCAAGAGGGTGATATTTTGCATCAGGAGTGTCTATAAGTTTTATAAAAGGCTCTTTACTGTCCAGTTCTCTGTAATAAAGGCGGTTTTTCTCAGTACATCCATGGGAAATATAAAGTAAAAGATATTTATTATCATCTGTAACGGCAGGAGAAAAACTCCATTCTTTCTCATCAGGTCTTTCATAAATGAGAAGATCTTCTTCCTGGGAAGTGCCGAGTTTATGCCAGTAAACACGATTGTAGAAAAATTCATTTCCCGGAGGGACTGTTCCCGGTTGGGGATTTCTGCTGTAGAAAAATCCGCTCTTGTCAGGCATCCATGCAGCACCGCTGAATCGTGCCCATCTGAGTATTTCCGGGTAATCTTCACATGTTTCTACATCTCTTATTTTTATTTCCTGCCAGTCACTGCCGCTTCTGGATATACTGTAGGCGAGTAAAGAACCGTCTTCTGTGTAACACTGAAATCCGAGTGATACTGTACCGTCTTCACTTAATTTGTTCGGATCCAGAAGAACAGAGGGAATACCGTCAAATCCTTCCTGTTTGTAGAGGACAGACTGATTCTGAAGTCCTTCATTTTTTGTATAGAAAAGGTATTTTCCTTTTTTCTTTGGCACTGAATATTTAGTATAATTCCATAATTCTTTAATTCTTTCTCTTATTGTTTCACGGACAGGTATTTTCTCTAAATATTCAAAGGTTACTTTATTCTGAGTATTTACCCATTCCACTGTTTCCGGTAAGAGAGGATCTTCCATCCATCTGTAGGGATCATATACTTTTGTGCCATGATAGTCATCTATAATATTATCTTTTCTTAACTGTTTCATGATAATCTCCTTATATAAAATTTATATACAAAGTCAGATTATAACAGAAATAAATTAGAAATTCAAATTTACCATTCTTTCTGGTAGTGTAAAATAAAAGCTGGTTTATTCATACTTTGTACAAATATTACCTTTTGCAGTAGGCGCAGCTTCGCTGCGCCACTATAGTTCTGACTTATACATATATTTGTTCCCATAGAAGCTAATACCTCCATTGATTTT
>JBEHWP010000041.1:0-16252 GCA_040217665.1 Vulcanimicrobiota bacterium | reverse complement strand
TATGCTCACCCCAGGTAGCAGCAGCAAGTGCCATAACAGGTACTATAACTGACCCGAGAAAAGGAGGCAAATAAAATGTCACAGGTTGTATTCAAACTTGAAGATGATATATCGACAGATGTTATTTATCCGGGAAGATTTATGGCAACAGTTCTTCCGTCTGAAACACCTCAGTTTGCCTTTGCAGATTACAGTGAATTTAACAGTAAACTGAAAAATAAAGAGATTCCTTATGGAAGTGTCATAGTGGCAGGTAATAATTTCGGATGCGGTTCTTCAAGAGAACAGGCAACTTCCACACTGAAAGGCCATGAATTAATAATAGTGGCAAGAAGTTTTGCCAGGATATTTTTGCAGAATTCTATAAATCTGGGGCTCAGGACTGTCATATGTCCTGATATAGAAGCGAATCCAGGAGATGAACTGGAGGTTACCTCTGATTCTGTAATAAATAAAACATCGGGAAAAACCTTTTCTGTTAATCCCCTTCCAAAGGCAAGACAGGCCATAATAGATGCAGGAGGCCTTATAGCATACACAAGAAAGAGAATTTTGGAGAAAAAATGACTGGAAATTACTGACCTGAGCATAAGCATGTAATAAAAGGTTTCCTCCCGTCACGCGTCACGCGTTACGCGTCACGAGAGCATGTATTTATTATTTATACTCACCTCAGTAAATGATTTATATGAGAATGGTGAATGGTGAAGAGAAGAATACCTTCTCGTTCTTTGTTGGGCCGGCCTGTCATGGCAGTTACCTGGATAACAGGTTGTCCGGCATGGATTTTGATAAGTGATATAAATAAAAGAGGAGTGCCGCTCCTCTTTTATTTATTTTGCACCGTTTGCAAGAAGTACATTTACTACATCCTTATGTCCCCGGTCTTTTGCCATCTGAAGGGCAGTTGTTCCAGTGTTATCAACTGCATTAATCTCAGCACCTCTCGATATTAAAAATTGTACCACATCTTTCCCGCCTGTCTTTGCTGACCAGTGCAGTGGTGTAAGCCCTTTATTGTCTTTACTGTTAATGTATGCTCCTTTTTCTACAAGAAGTGATACCAGAGTTTTTGAGCCGGTTTTAACCGCATAATGGAGAGGGGTCATACCGTCATTATCTGTGGCATTTACATCGGCACCGGCAGATATTAAAGATTCTTCCAGTTCAATTTTATTATTTATTAAAAAAGAAGCTATTCCATAATGAAGAGGGGTGCATCCGTTACCGGCCCTGTCATTTATGCCTGCCTCTTTTGATATTAAAAATTTCACAGCCTCCGGGTCTGCTGCTTCTGATGCACTGTGTAAAGGAGTGCAGCCATAGCTATCCTTTGCTTTTATATCAGCTCCTTTAGAGACAAGAAATGTTATTGTTTCCATCGAACCGCTTTTAACGGCATAATGTAACGGTGTTCTTCCGCAGTAATCCTTCGATTTGACACTCATCCCTTTTGAGATGAGAAAATCTGTCAGATCCTTTGCCCCTGCCTGTGACGAAATATGGAGAGCACTGGCTCCGTCTTTTGTTATTCCTTTTATATCCAGACCTTCCGATATGAGAAATTTTACCATGTCAGTAGAGCCCCCTGTGGCAGCAAAATGTATAAGGCTCCATCCCTTATCATTAATATCTTTAATATTTGCTCCTTTTGACTGCAGAAATTTCACAATTTCAACAGACCCGCTTTTTGCCGCACATTGAATCATAGTCAAACCTTCACTGTTTTTTCCTTTAATAAGTTCCGGATTTTTCCCTATAAAATCTTTGACTTCAGAGATATTTTTTTTGCTTATTGCATCAAAAATATCATAAGCTCCTGCCGTTTGTAAGGAAATAAAACAAAGTGCCACTGTTAAAATGGCTGAAAAGATGTTTGTTTTCATTTTTTACCTCCTGTTTAATTATCGTGACGCGTAACGTGTAGCACGTGACGGGTGCTTAGTGATGCATAATGCGTGTTTTCACCTGTACCGGGCGAACACAGTGGTTGCCCCTACTCACTCTTCACTCTTCACCCCATATAATTTTCTCTATAAAATTTTCTATACCTTCGATAATTTTCTTTTTCCTTATTGATATTTTGCAATTTTCTGTCTATTATATAATAAGTTTATTTTATAAAATTATACAGGTAATCCACGCGTCACGCGTCACGCGTCACGCGTCACGATAACTGATCAACAAGGAGGTCCTATATGTATAAATATTTATTTGCCCTGTCCTTACTGCTCTTTATTTTTACAGGAAACTGTTATGGAGCCGATTTGAACGGTCTCTGTTCTCTGGATAACAAAAACTGGTGGATTGTAGGAGATTGCGGAAAGATACTTCATACAAATGACGGAGGCGTGAAATGGAATGTCCAAAAAAGCGGCCTTGCAGAGGATAACAGTCTCAGAGGAGTTCATTTTGTAGATTTAAAACATGGCTGGGCTGTCGGAAATAAAGGCATGATTTTACATACATCTGACGGAGGAAAAAACTGGAAAGTCCAGGTGAGCCGGACAAAGGGGAATTTAACGAGAGTACGTTTTACAGACATAAAAACTGGCTGGGCTATAGGACAGTTAGGTACTTTTCTTATGACAGAAGACGGCGGGAAAACATGGAAGCCGAAAAAAATAGGTTATATAACGGAAGATTTCCTCTATCTGAGAATGGATGATAGTAAAAATGGAATAATCATAGGCAGTAAAGGCGGTATTTTTAGAACAGAAGACGGAGGAATTAACTGGAAAATCCGGCAGAACAGTACCGGCTGTTCTATCTGTCCGGGATTTTTCCTGACTACCGAAATTGGGTGGGGTGTTTCAGATAACGGTACTGTCTGGCGTACTTCAGACGGTGGAAACGAATGGCGTAAAAGTGAAATCAATCTGCCGGAAACTTTCAGAGCTATATTTTTTATGAATCCTTCCATGGGATGGATTGTAGGGTGTAATGGAGCAATATATCATACGGAAGACGGAGGATACAAATGGACACCTCTGAAAAGCGGAACCGGAGCCAATCTCAATACAATATCTTTTTCCGATACTATGACTGGTTTCGCCATAGGCGCAGCCGGTACAATAGTCATCACACATGATGGAGGGAAGACCTGGAAGATCTGTAAAAAGTAATTTCCATGCGTTTATGAATAATATTATTGTTCCAGGGTATAAATTTAAAAATGCTCCCTATAAACTTATCAGAAAAATCGGCCAGGGAGGTCAGTGTAATGTCTATCTGGCAAGAAAAGGGAGAGAACAATTTGCTGTGAAAGAGCTCTATGCCACTCATAAAGATCCTTCGATTCAGGCCGATTACGTAAATATGTTTAAAAGGGAATATGAATTACTTTCTGTTCTTGCCCATCCTGTACTTCCCGGAGCATGTGCTTATTTTCAGGAAAATGACAGGCATTTTGTAGCAGTAGAATTCATTTCAGGTGAAAATCTTTCGCAGATTATGAACAGAATAAAGAAACCTTTCCCTGAGAACGTGGTTCTGGAGATAGCCCTTAAAATAAGTGAACTGCTCATATATCTTTCTCTCAGAGAAAAGCCTGTTTTATTAAGAGATATAAAACCTTTAAATATAATAATTACCCGTAACGGGGAGGCGAAATTTATTGATTTTACCATAGCAAGAGAATATTCCTCCGACAGGGATGATACACTCAGACTCGGTTCACCCGGTTATGCTCCTCCTGAACAGTATAGTGGAAAAAGTGAGGCTAAATCAGATGTTTTTGCTCTTGGAGTAA
Source organism: Vulcanimicrobiota bacterium (assembly GCA_040217665.1). Taxonomy (GTDB): domain Bacteria; phylum Vulcanimicrobiota; class SpSt-956; order SpSt-956; family JAKJGF01; genus CALARM01. The sequence goes on along the minus strand of JBEHWP010000041.1, from coordinate 12,501 downwards.
CAATGCATGAACTGCTCAGTCTTGAAGATCCTTCTCTCCATCCTTTAAAATTTTCCTTTAAATTTAATCCTCCTGTTTCTGAAGTTCTGTGTGATTTAATACGTATGGCAACTGCTCTGAAACCTGAAGAAAGATACAGTCCTCTGGAATTTCATAACAGACTTAAAGAGAACTATTACAGAAGAATATCACCGGACCCTTTATATAGAAATATGTCGCCCCTTAAAAAATTTTCTCTGGAGATTTATTGTGAAGATAAAACATACGCCGGTATACATAAAAAGGACATAGTTCTCTCTGGGATGAAGGATAAAAAGACGTCATGGAGGAAAAAGAAAAAAAAATCTACAGTGGCAGATACAGAAGACCAGGTCTTTATGCATAAAAACCTGAATGGCCTTTCCGGGAGAAGTGTTGTCTTACTTATTTTATGGGCTTTATATTTTTTGTTCGGTATGAGATTATTGGATAATCCTCAGGTTTTTATGATTACTGTTTTGCTGGGTTTAATCGGTATACTGATTATAGTAGCCGTCGACAGTCAGAATTTTTCCAGAATGTATACCCTGTCAGAATCTCAGCTGATATATGAATGTAGATTTGAAAAAATAGAAATTTTTTTGAATAAAATTGAAACATTCTCTTTTTCCATGGCTGATAACAACTATATAATTGAAGGTAATGGGAAGAAAATAACCTTTAATAAAGATATTATCGGATGGGATAAACTGAAATATCTGCTGGAAACAAGAACAGGTCGCCCGTGTATAAGTATGGAAGATAAGGAAGTTTTCCTTTCAAAAAATGTTTGTTCTAAAAGTTAACATAAATTTAACTTTTTTAGCCTGAAAAAGCTGGAAAGTTTAATGGCTTTGTAGTATAATCATTTTGCTTATACGAGACTATGAATTATTTACGTTTGCCGGGGGGAATTATAATGAAAATAAACAGCCTCTCCTTAAATAAGAGCTTAACATATCCTGTGATATTACAGAAAAAATCGGATGAACCGAAAGATATAGTAGATATTTCTGTTTTTGCCATGGCAGAAACGGATTCTGTAAATAAAAAAGATATAGCTTTTAATACAGGGATTCCATATGATAATATTGATTTCTGTTTTGATCAGCATACATCCAACCCTCTGGCTGTTGCAGGACATGTTACCGGTGGAACTGCCGGTACAATTGCACAGGTTCCACTGTCTCCGGAGCTTGAATTCAAGAACTTTATTAAAACCTCAAGAACTGATCAGAAAAGATATGTACAGGATGGATATAAACTGGTTGACCCGAAAGGTGATGCCTATCTCATAGGAGAGTTAGATCAGGTACCCCGTAAATTAATAAAAGCTTTATATGAATTTCTATGCAAAAAAAAGGGTAATGGAGAAGAGGTGAAAGAGGATTTCACCATAGGACATAAAAAGCCTATTAAAACCGATGCTCTTATAAATAAAATTATAGAAACCATTCAGGAAAACCCTGGCATAGAGCCGGTGATGGGAGAAGAACATAAATGGTCTCCGGAAGCTCAGAAATATTTATATTATGGTTTCTGGGACAGGCTTAAAGATTTTGTAAAAGGTGATTACAAAGAATTTCCCGCTCCATTACTCCTGAGGAGTAAATTTTTCCTGCTCCTGGCCTGTGGCTATACAAACCGCTATATGGTTACAGGTAAAGAAGGGGAACTGGAGAAAAAATTAATGTCCTATCGTGACGGCTCTGTTCAGCTTCATGATGTGTTCAGAGAAAGTTATCTTTTAAATAAAGGAGACATATATCTCACATTACTTACAGCAGAAAATATGCTGGCAAAAAATCCCTACCAGAAAGATCGTGATAAAGATCCACTGCAGAAAAAATTATCCTATATCAGAAATGACTCAAAACCAGTTGGAGATAAATATGGCGGATGGTATCACTTTTTCGGAGCAGCTCTTTACGGACTCCTGAGAAGTGATTTTACATCTAAATCTGTGGTGCTGACAGAAGCCTTTGGCTCTCTTTTCCTTGAAGGCCCTGACAGACAGGAAACATTGATAAATGTAGCAGGTGCCGATTTCGGCAGTAAACTTAAAAAAATGATGAAAAAGGAACAGTGGAGAAACCCTCCTGCCGGGACAGATGATAGAAATTATATGGATCTTTCTGAATTTGCCCCTGAAACAGAGCAAAAATAATAGAGAATACTGGCTTATTGATGATGACCGGCGATGATTTTAAAGGAGCGGAATTGCTCCTCCACCATTTTAATATTGTAAAAAAAGAGCCTGATATATCTTTTCTTGGAAATCTTCTGAATAAGTTTTCCTTTATTCCATATGAAAATGCAACAAAGATAATAAAGAGTGACAGTAATCCCGATTTTTATGAAGATTTCCGTCTCCCTGCTGAAGTGGTAACCGATTATCTTAAATCCGGCACAGGAGGAACATGTTTTTCTCTTGTCAATCTCTTTAAAACACTCCTGGATACATGTGGATTTCAGTCTGATTTAATACTTGCAGACAGAACCTATGGAGAAAATACCCATACTGCTATAATTGTTAATTTTAAAGATGATATTTATCTCGCAGACCCCGGATATCTTATATTTACTCCTTTACTCCTTTCCAGAGAAGTAGCAGTAACATACAGGACAGGTTTCTCAGATATTCTGATTGAACCGGTTTTAAAGGGAACATTCTTTGATGTATATTCATTGAATAAGGACGGAATAAAAAAATTTCGTTACAGATTGAAAAATGAAAAGGTAAAAAAAGATATATTTTTTGATGCGTGGAGGAAGTCCTTTGAATTTGAAATGATGAATTATCTGGTAATAACAAAAGCTTCTAAAGGTGAACATATTTATATAAGAGATAATTATGTTCAATACAGTACATACAGTAATAGAATAAAAAAGCATATAGATGCCAGAGAAATGGTGGAAATTACTTCCGGACTCGGTATGTCCGGTGAAGTGATAGGGAAAGCCCTGAAAATACTGGGTAAAATTTGAAGGAAAGGTTTAATATGGCAGAAATTTCTTATGTCACACCTGTAAAGCTATTTGTAGGTATTTTATTTTCTTCCGAAAAATCCCTGGGAGAAGCGGAAAAAGAGCTTGAAGAACTTTATGGTAAAATTGATTATATAAGCCCTCTCTTCCAGTTTAATCTTACAGACTATTATAAACATGAAATGGGCCCGGATATTTCCAGAATATTTTATTCCTTTGAAAAGCTTATTTTACCTGATACTATAGCTGATATTAAATTAACTGCCAATCTTCTGGAAAAAAAATTTTCTCATAATAATGGTAAGAGGAGAATAAACCTTGATCCGGGTTATATGGATTATCACAAGATAGTTCTGGCCTCTGCAAAATTCGGGGGCCAGAAGATTTATACAGGAAAAGGTATTTATGCCGACATGACCCTCTGGTATGAAAAAGGCCATTATAAATCTTTTCCATGGACATTTCTGGATTTTAAAGGTGGGTTGTATGAGAAAGTATTTCTCAGAATAAGGGAAATATATAAAGGTCAGAACAAAAATTTTATGAAATAAAAACCTTTAACCGGGAAAATAATTAAAGAGTATAGGAATTTTCATTTTTAATGGTGTAAAATCAATCTTTTAGTATTAATTTATTTAAAGAGAATTAATATAAATAATTAATACACATATTATAGCTCCATACCATCAGTATAATAATTATGACATGTATGGCAATATATCTGGCTCTCAGGGAATAACAGGACATAGAAGGCATTCTGAATAAAAATATGAATCCTTTTATAAAACATATCATACCGGACATAAAGATGAAGGCTGCGAAAAAAGCCGTACTGACCAGTACATGTATAGACATCATAACAGTTATAAATATAGAAAATGAAATTGTCAATATTTTTATGATTTTAATAATGGAAATGTATTTTTTAAAAGAATTATTTCTAATAGAGTTTATTATAAGGAATGTTATAATTAATATTATTATAAGAGAAAAAACAGGATAGTAATAAATAAATATTACAGGGAGTGATATGAACACAGACAGTATTATTATAAATCCGGGGAGAAACAACATAAGTCTGAAAAGGCTTTTGAAATATGTTCTTATCCTTAAATCTATAATTTCACTTTCCGAAGAAGAAGAAATTTTCTTTATATGAGATAAAGTGAAAAAATCCCAGAGAATATAAAAAAACATTAATATTGCCCAGGCGAATATAAAAGGACAGGAGTGAGCAAACTGCTCACCCGGATGAGGAGTTCAACCATAAGCCTGTGATGTTAATAAATATATGAATAATATTAACCATTTAATCATTTTTCTTACCTCATTCTTCATTGTTTTCAGTAGACTTGATGTCCCCTCCCCAGTGGGTAGGACTTCCCCAGTTTGTTACAAGACCGTTGCCCGGTGTATATTGAGGATAACGTTCTTTTTTATGTAAATCAAGTTTATCTTTTAAATAATAATCAGGGTGACTTCCCGGAACAGAACAATATAAAGTAAAATTGTCTCTTTTATCGGATACATCATAGGAATAACCTTTTCTGCTATGGGGGCATACCGGTAATATATTTATATATTTTCTTTCCAGTGAATTTAAATCAGCCGGATACAGACCATTATGATCTTCTGCATATTTATCTATAGATGCTGCTATATGACAGATATTAGATCTGCATCTGTCTTCCCATTGCATAACCATCAGACCGCTGGTCATACCTTCGGCAATTCCTGCTGTTTGCGGTATTATAAAATGATATATCAGGAATAACATGATAAGATCGGCACATATAAAAGAAATAGTTCTCAACAGATAGCCTGGAGATTTTTTTACAGGTTTTTCTTCTTCATATTCTTCCTGTATCTCTTCTCCACCTATGTCTTCCTTCCAGGGATAATCCTTCGCTATTTCCTGGAGACTATTTTTCATTTCACCTATATGTTGAAATCTGTCTTCCGGTTTTAAAGAAAGAGATTTAGATATAATATGTTCCATCTGTTTCGGTATATCCTTATTTATCTTTCTTACAGGCTCAAAGATAAAAGATTTTTCTCTTTCTCTCGGATCAAGTCCTGTAAGGAAATAGTGGAGAAGAGCACCGAGACTGTAAATATCTGATCTTACATCGGTCTGACTTCTTCCGTATTGTTCAGGAGAAGCAAACCCCGGCGAACCGACCGGTTCTGTATCTTTTAACTGTTGTTTCTTGTAGGTTCTCGCTATACCGAAATCAATCAGTTTTATTCTTTCCATGCTGTCTATTAAAATATTTTCCGGTTTTAAATCACGGTATATGACAGGAGGTGACATACTGTGGATATATTCCAGTATATTACATAACTGTAATGACCAGTAAAGAATTTTATTAAGAGGTACTTTACTGTCTTTATAATTTCTTTTTATATGTTCATCTGCAGGCAGACCGTCAATAAATTCCAGGACAAGATAAAATCCGCCGGTAAGCTGGAAAAAGTCCAGTAAATTAACTATTCCCGGATGATAAAATTTAGACAGCATCTCTTTTTCCCTGAGAAGCGATTTCAGATAAAGATCTTCTTCTCCGGTAATAAGTATCTCTTTTATAATACAATCAAGACCAGTTTTTTTATCCCTTGCTCTATATATTATCCCCATACCACCGGCAGTCAGATAGGTCACTTCATATCTTTCTTTAATTACCGTCCCCGGCGGCAGTACATGGATAACATTCCCTTTAATATCTTTTTTTTCATCAGGAGCTGCTATACGTCTGTTATGTTCCTGTAAAATATGTTCCATAGAAATCACTCCAATCTTTATAGAAACAATTTATTTTACGCTTATTGCCGGAGCCCCGCATCAGGACAGTTTACAATTCCGGCATTTCCATGCCATCCCTGAAATCCAGAAAATCCCGGTCTATTTTTATATTACCAGATAAATCAAATAAAAGGGTCATGTTTTTTAATAATTTTTTTATGCAGGATTTTTATAAAAAATTGAGAAGATACAAATATATATTTCATATCTTTATAAGATAAATCCTTATTCTTTGAAATAAAAGCCGGCAAGATTGTCAAATTATACAGAGTTTCAGAGAAAATATAGACTATCTTGCCGGCTATAATTTGTATGAAGAATAAATGTTTTTTCAGCCAGGATAAGCTCTCAGTAGGAATGGAGGTGATAAAGTTCATATTGGTTAAAAGAAAATGATATTTCAAGAAGAAATTTTTAAAATGATGAAGAATATGTAAATCTTCAGTCATAGAAAGGAATTACTTTATGTTTTTTAAATTTTTTGATAAGTTTATTATATGCAGTCTCGTATTATTGATTGTAATGACAGCTATGGTACCTTTAAAAGCTGAAACAGCTAAGGAATTGATAGATAAAGGGAATGGTTTGACAGAAGAAGGTAAGATTGAAGAAGCTATTAAATGCTACGATAAAGCCCTGGAAATAGACCCTAAAAGTACTGATGCTCTGGCTGCAAAAGGGTATGTTTTTTATAGTATGGATAAATTTGATGAAGCAGTTAAATGCTTTAACAGTATACTTGAAATAGATCCGAAGAATTTTGATGCCCTTTATGCTCTCGGTTTTCTATTATACAGAAGCGCTAAATATGATGAAGCACTGACATGTTATGATAAAGCACTTGAGATAGATCCTAACAGTGTTCAGGTTTATTACGGCAGGTATTTTATTTTAGTAGAACAGAAAAAATCCGAAGATGCATTGACATGTGTTTATAAAATAATAGATATTGAACCTAAAATTAACGAAATGCTTGATACTATATTTTCCGATATGCAGGAGCATGGGAAATATGAAGATGTTATCAAATGCTGTGACAGAGTTCTGGATAAAGACTCTAAAAATATAGATTTTCTGGCCTATAAAGCCTGGATTTTTTACAGCCAGAGTAAATATGATGAAGCAATCAGTATCTTTGATAAGGTTCTGGATATTGATCCCAATAATACCGATGCTATGTATATCAAAGCCAATGCTTTTTTATCTCTGAAAAAATACGATGAATGTATAACATGTTGTGATAAAATCCTTTCTGTTAAATCTGACCATAATGATGCTTTTTATACAAAATGTACTGCTCTGGAAGAACAGGGTAAATATGATGAAATTATTAATTTCTCTAATAAAACCCTGGAAAAAGATAGTAAAAATCTTTATGCTCTTTATTTTATCGCAAATTCTTTTTTCAAACAGAATAAATATGACGAAGCAATCACGTATTACGATAAAGCTATTACAATTGACTGTAATATTCCTGTTCTATGGAACGGAAAAGCATCTGTGCTGGTAAAAGATGAAAAATATGAAGAAGCCCTGAAATGCTATGATAAAACCCTTGAACTTGATCCTGAAAACAAAGAAGCAAAAGCCGGAAAAGAAGAAGTTATGAAGTCTCAAAATGATAAGAAATAATTCTAACAGCTATCGCCAGCCTGGTAAGATGTTATAATGAAAGACCCTGTTTTTACAGGGTTTTTTTCTGATTGCAAATAGTTCTAATCTATATTATAATTGCACTATTATACTGTTTTCTTATCTGGAAAATTAATAAAAATAGTATATTATAGTATATGAAAATTGTAATTTTCTGATGTTATATCTATACTTTTAGTGGAGGATTATGGCTAATTTACTGGATACTTATATAAACGAAATGATCAGGCACAAAGGTACTGATATTCATCTTCCATCCGGTTGCTGCCCTATGGTCAGGATATATGGAAAATTAAAGAAGACTGACCTCCCTGTTTTAAATGCAGAAGACGTTAAAGATATGGCAATGAATTTACTTTCAGAGGAAGAAAAAAAAATATTTCTAAAAGAAAAAAACATAGATCTTGTTTATGAATTGGACAGAGAGGAACATACTGTTAATCGTTTCAGAACAAATATATTTTTTCAGAAAAACGGTATAAATATTGTACTCAGAGGAATACCCGCTAAGATTCCTGCACTTAAAGAACTGGGTCTTCCACAGTCTCTGGAAAAATTAATTTATCATCACCATGGCATGGTACTTGTGACAGGCCCTAGCGGTTGCGGGAAAACATCTACTCTTGCAGCACTTATAGATTTAATAAATAAAAAACGATCTGCCCATGTAATAACTATAGAAGATCCTATAGAATATGTTTTTGAAAATCATAATTCTCTAATCATTCAGAGACAGGTCAGAAGAGATGTAGATAAGTTTTCTACAGCCCTTAAAGCCTGTCTCCGTGAAGATCCCGATGTGATTATGGTCGGAGAAATGAGAGATCTTGAAACAATTCAGCTTGCTATATCTGCTGCAGAAACAGGTCACCTGGTTTTTTCATCTCTTCATACGAATAATGCCATATCTACCGTTAACCGTATTATAGATGCGTTCCCTCAGGAACAGCAATCTCAAATTCGTACAATGTTCAGTGAATCATTAAGAGGTGTAATAAGCCAGCAATTGATACCTGCTGTTGATGGTCGTGGCAGAGTGCCTGCAGTTGAAGTATTGCTTGCATCCAGTTCCGTATCAAATCTTATAAGAGAAAATAAAGTTTACCAGCTTTTTTCCACCATGCAAACAGGGAAAAAGCATGGTATGTTTATTATGGATGACAGTCTTATAGACCTTGTTAAATCCGGAACAATTACAAGAGAGGATGCTCTGGAAAGGGCGATTGATTTTAAAAGTATGGAACAGATACTGGGAGAATAATTATGGAGTTTTTCAGCAAGTTTCGAAAGAAACCTTCGTCAGCCGTGTCAACCCTTTCTATTACTGCCAATATTTCGGAACTGGATAGGGGAGCCGAATTTATTGAGCCTTTACCGGAATTTCATGAACTGCCTTCCGAAGAAGAACATGTCAGTGAAGTAAAAAGGATTGATCTTGGACTTACTTCGTTAAAATTGAGTGAACTGCTTAAAAAACTTGTAGAACTGGGAGGTTCAGATCTCCATCTGGAATCAGGAGCACCTCCTGTTTACAGAATAAAAGGCGATATCTGTTTTGCAAAAAGAAAGCCTCTGACAGATAAACAGGTAGAAACTCTTGTCAAACATTTGATAGGTGAACAATCGAGAGAAGTATTCGACAGGATGGGGAATCTGGACCTTGCTCATGAAATACCGGATGTGGCCAGGTTTCGTGTGAATATTCTCAGGCAGCATCATGGCATAGGAGCAGTTTTCAGAGTTATACCTGCAAAGATTCCTACTATAGAACAGCTCAATCTTCCTCCTGTTTTAAAAAATATTTCTATGTTTAACCGTGGTATCGTAATAGTAACAGGCCCTACAGGGAGCGGTAAATCTACAACTATGGCAGCCATGATAAATTATGTGAATAATAACAGGGAAGCCCATATTATAACTATAGAAGACCCTATTGAATTTACCCATCCGTCTCTAAAATGCCTTGTTGATCACAGGGAGGTAGGCCGCCATACTACTTCATTCCCTGCAGCACTTAAGGCAGCATTGAGGGAAGATCCTGATATAGTACTTGTAGGGGAGATGAGGGATCTTGAAACTATAAGTCTTGCTATGACTGCAGCAGAAACAGGCGTTCTTGTCTTTGGTACATTACATACTAACAGTGCAGCAAAAACTATTGATCGTATTATAGATGTATTCCCTGCAAAACAGCAGGAACAGGCCAGATCTCAACTTGCCCAGGGTCTTAAAGCCATAATAGCCCAGCAGCTCCTTAAAACAGCAGATGGAACAGGAAGAGTTGCCGTCAATGAAATTCTCATATGTAATACCGGCATATCCAATCTTATAAGAGAAAACAGAACAGGCCAGATTTCTTCTTTTATACAGATGGGGAAAGAAGAAGGGATGCAGAGTATGGACGGTGCTTTACTGGAACTTTATAATACAGGAAAGATATCGGCCAGAACAGCCTGTGAACGTGCTATAGATAAGAGCCGCTTTGAAAAATTTTTAATGTAACCTGGCTAACAGCTATAAGATTCCATGTAATTTAATTGCATAGGAATTTTCATCTTTTATGCCGTAAAATCCGGTTTTAATGGTTATGGGGTATGGGTGTTGGGTTGAGAATCTTAAAACACAAAAACCGGCACCTGAAACCCGACACCTAATCTTAACTGCTCACCGATAACTTATTATGTACCCGGTAACCTCAATCTTGAAGTGGTAAATCTCCTTTTGAATATTAATTCGAGTGATATAATTTCCTTTGGTTTTACTGTTATTGTAACAGGTAAGGCTTTCAGATCTTCCTGAGATTCTTCAAGCAGATTAACGCGTCGGTACCATTCAAACTGTTCTCCTGTTTCCAGTTTCCCTTCCACATAACAATCCAGAGGATTATAAAATCTGATTATTACAGTTTCTCTGTCTCTGGCTTTTTTACATGCAGATATTACAAGGTAGGATGGGGAAAGTCTCATATTAAAAGAACATAGTGGTAAATAATTTATGGAAGGAACTACCTCTCCTCTCAGAGGATTTCTGTATCTCTGCCAGAGAGATATTACTTTTTTTAATCCCTCTTCTTTACCTTCATGGGGAACCAGGCCATAGTGATAGACAAATCTTCCTTTACATTGAGATACCGGTATTTTCGGTGCCACTTCAATCCTTCTGTTCATATTATTTTCCCTGGAAAGCCATCCTGTGGATCTCAATAACGTAAGTGCTATTTCTGATTTATTATCTTCATGAAGTATTTCGTATTCCTGAATACCTCCTGTAAAGATTGAAAACCCTTTCCCGGTTCCCTGAATATCCAGAAATTCCTGAAAAGATTTCGTAAATGACGGTTTTTCAATCCAGTCAATTCCTTCTATGTTTACCTCTCTTCTTTCAAGTATATCAAAAGGTTGTCCTGCTCTTACATGGTTTTCTCTGAAAGGATATGGAAAAACTACCCTTAAACGGTGGTCATATGCCAGATTTTCTATCTCCAGTGAACAGTCTACCAGTGGAATTCCTTTATATAAATTTACTGTTATAGTGAAAGGACATAATAGAAGTTTATCTTTTCTTTTTGTTCCTGTGTCATCCAGACCTTCAGGTATGGCCATAGTACCTGTTATTTTAAGGGTTTTTTGAATTTTACCTGACATAGTGGTATATGTTAGATTCTTTGTAAATTTCCTCAGACGTTTTTCATTTACTATAGATGAAAAAGTATAGAGATCTCCGCAATCACTTTCGTCTATAAAAGCGTTTAAGCCACTCCATAATGTTCCACTGTATAATTCTTTTATATAAAACGTTCCTTCTTCTTCGAAACCGATCTGAAAAAACTCATTTGATATGAATTCTTCCTGTTTCTCTGATGTATCTTCTTCCGTCTGTGTGAGAGAATATACTTTATATCCCATGGCAGGTACATCTGTAGCTTCGAAAATTATATCGAATTCTCCGACAGGCGTAGAAGCAAAAAAAGGATAATGTCTTTCAAGTGTTTTTCTCTTTATAATCTGACAGGGAATAATATTCCCTTCATCATCTGTTATGGATATATATTTTTCTATATCTTTCTGGGTAGCCCATTTTATTTTTACCATATCAGTCCTCTGTACCATACCGGTATTTAAGATTATGACAGGTTTTATACCGTCTTCCTCTTCTTTTTCAAAAGAACCTGTATAGATATTAAGACCTTCTTTCCATATTACATCTGTAAGATCTTCTATTCCCTGATATCTTACCATAGATTCTCTGTAAACAGCATCGGAAACAGTTCCTCCTATAGTATCATGATGATGATTTAATAGCAGAAGTTTCCAGATTCTTTTTAAAGCAGCGGAGGGATAGATATTTTTTTCCATAAGGCACATAACTGAAAATGGTTCTATAAATTTCGTAATTCTGTTTTCCAGATAGTAATTTCTTAATTTTACATCAATTCTGGCTGAAAATATGCCATTTGAGACAGGAAAGTATTTTGAACCTTTCAGTTCTGTATGTAGAACAGGCAGATTGTCAGATAAAAGTCCTTTTATCTTATTATAGTAATTATCAAAACTTCCACTTTCAATATTCATGTAATCACCGGAAGATTTTAATACATTCAGGAGTTTAAATAGATTTTTCTGAGGAGGGTTGTGATCACCTCCCTGATTCATTAAGATCCAGGATGTAGAGGCAAAGTGAGCAATTCTTTTTACTTCTGATGAAATTCTTTCTTTCAGTTCTTTTGTACCGGATGGAAGATAACAGGCATTATTATAGGCCTGTACAAGATAGGTTGCTGTAATGGCGGTTTTATCGCTTCCTATGACTGTATATTCTGTATGGATTTCTTCATTTCCCATTCCTCTGGTGAAAATAATATGATTTATACCGGCAAGTTTCATTATCTGAGGTATCTGAGAAATCAATCCTGACGCATCTGGAAGATACCCTGAATTTAATTTATTACCATATTTATGGCAGAGTTCATCACCTGTCAATAAATTTCTCACAATCGATTCTCCTTCTACCAGAGAAGGTTCAAGGGCTGTAAACCAGGG
>JBEHWP010000040.1:0-16396 GCA_040217665.1 Vulcanimicrobiota bacterium | reverse complement strand
ATGCGTAATGCGTGATGCGTTACGCGTCACGATTTTCTCAGAAAACCGGATAGTAACTCTATAAATATATCTATTCCCTGCTCAATGACACTGTCATGAGGGAGAAATTTCGAATTATGCAGTCCCACTGTATTTCCTCTTCCTGTGCCGAGCCCGAACATAAAGGAAGGATATTTATGTGACATATATGAAAAATCTTCTGCTGTCATTTTATATCCGCAATCGATAAAATTATATTTTTTCGAAAGAATTCTGTCTGCCATGTCATAAAGTTTACTGTCTACAATTACTTCAGGGCAGGTTTCACCTTCTGTCATTTTATAATCCACATCTGTCATTACCTTTATACCTTCAAGTATTCCTCTGAATTTCTGAAGATATTCACGATTTTTCTTCAGACTCAATGATCTTATGGCACATTCCGCTTTTGCATAAGCCGGTATTATATTTCTTACATTTCCCGAAACAACCTTACCTGTGCCGTAAACAAAAGGTTCTACAGGATTCAGGGGAATTCTGTCAATCATATCAAGATAAGCCCGTAAAGCATTCAGAGCATTTTTACCCTTCTGAGGGGAAGCTATATGGGTATTAACACCGAAAAACTCTACATCCAGTTCTATTGATGATGCAAAAAGTGCTCCTCTGGTAGAAGCTACAGTGCCTTCAGGATATTCGTCAATTACATGAAGAGCAAAAGTCCTGGATATATTAAAAGAATCAAAAATATTCGTATCTAAAATTTTTTTTGCTCCTGCTCCCAGTTCTTCTGCAGGCTGAAATAAAAAGAGGATATTTTGTTCTATTCCATGTTCTGCAACATATTGTAAAAACCCGTAAAGAATTGACGCATGAACATCATGGCCGCAGGCATGCATGAAATCATTACAGGATTCAAAGGGACAGTCTGTTTCTTCTTTTACCGGAAGAGCATCAATATCTGCTCTGAAGAGAAGAAATTCTCCGTCATTAACACGGTATTCCACAATACATCCTGTTTCAAGAGGGGTATGAATTTTAAGAGACGGAGTTTTTAATTCGGAGATATTATCAATCAAAAGTTTTGTTGTATTAAATTCCTGAAAAGAAAGTTCAGGATTCTGGTGTATTGTATGACGAAGTTCAATGGGTGTAATCATAATCCTCCGGAAATAATATAATCTCCCCTGTGGAAGATTATATTATTATCGTTAAAATATTATTTTTTATAATCCACTAAGACTCCAGTGAAGCCAGTTCTCTGGCATCATGGACAAATTTTGCCGCTCCAGCCACAAAACCTGTTGCCAGCGCGAGAGGAGTAGATACAACACTGAGACCTGCACAGCCAAGAGCCAGACCTGCACCGGCAAGACCGGTTTTAAAATTACTCTTTAACTCTGCATCACTGTTTCCTGTCCACCCGGCCGCTTTAAATGTAGCTACACCGGCCATGACTGTTGCAGCAGCAACTCCGGCTATTCCAACTCCCGGAACTTCTCCGCAGATTTTTCCGATTATACCTGCTCCTGCAATAAAAAGTCCTGCTGTTCCGCCGGCCAGAATGGGAACTTTATAGTCCAGACCATCCTGAACCAGTTCTTTTATATGTACATTAAAAGAAGGTTTCATCAAAAACTGTTTATTCTGAATATTTGTATCTTTACAGGAAGAGAATGTATCTTTTATTTCTTTTTGTTCATCTTTTCTTACATTATTATTTATTATGCCAAAAGATTGATTAGTAGAATTTATTTTCATAAATTACACGCTCCTTTCAATCACATTATAATTATAATAATTCTCCGGAGAAATAAAAACAATATTTCTATGTTAACAAAATGTTAATTTTTCAATATTTTATATAATTTACTGACAATCATTTCAATCTCTTTATATTCTATATTTAACGGCGGAAGCAGTCTTATTATACTGTTATTTCCCACAAAATTTAAAAGAAGATTTTCTTCTTTAAATGCTTTATCCTTTAATTCAGGATAAGCCTTATCCAGAACAACTCCTATCATAAGCCCTGTACCTCGAACTTCAATAATCTTTGACGATGTTATATTGCCGAGAAGTTCTTTAAAGTAAAGACCTTTTTTAGAAGTTTCTTCAAGTAGTTCCGGTAAATGTTCCATCAAAAATCTCCCTCCTGCCAGTGCAACAGGGTTCGGGGCAAAGGTGGAGCCATGGTCACTTCCCTTTAAAATTTCCGACGTTTCTCCCAGGAATATGGCGGCACCCAGGGGGAGTCCCCCTCCCAGAGCTTTTCCTGCAGTAATTATATCAGGTTCAAGATTAAAATTCTGATATGAATAAATATGTCCTGTTCTTCCGAGACCTGCCTGAATTTCATCCATAACAGTTATATATTTAAAGATTTTCCTGTATTTCATTACAGCATCGGCAAAATCCCGGCTCACCGGAACTATTCCGCCTGACCCCTGAACAGGTTCCAGAAACACTGCCGCCACCTGTTCCCCGTATCTGCTCATATAATCTTCGAATAATTCTGCATCGTTAAACATAAGTTCTACTGTATCGGGAAGGAGAGGTAAAAAAGGTTCTTTTAAACTCTTAAATCCGTTCAGAGAAAGAGCGCCAAGGGTTCTTCCATGAAAAGCTTTCGTAAAATATATTATTTTATTTTTCTTTTCATTGGAAACTTTTTTTATTGCCTTCAGGGCACCTTCCGTTGCTTCCGTGCCGGAATTGGTAAAAAAAACTTTTCCTTCTCTCCCTGTGGCTTCTACCAGTTTATCTGACAATACGTCAAGATCTTCATCTTTAAAATAATTGGACATATGCATATATCTGTCCATTTTATCTTTCATCTTATTTAATAACGGTTCATAAGAATGGCCCAGCGAGAGGACTCCTATGCCGGAAAATGTATCCGTATATTCTTTACCGTCTTTTGAATAGATATAAATGCCTCTGCCTTTATCCACTTCTATCGGGAAAGGGTTGTATAGTTTTAAGGTTGCCATATATTTTTTAACTCCTTATTAAGAATCGTGACGCGTAACGGGTAACGCGTGACGGGTGAGACGTGAGACGTGATGCGTAATACGTGATGCGTGTTTTCACCGGTACCGGGCGACCCCAGGGGGGGCGCTTTTCACTATTCACTACTCACTACCTACAATTGAAACTCCTTCACAAGAGCATCTACTGCCTGCTGTTTGCATGATTCTTCCACAAGACATGAAATCTTTATTTCCGATGTTGTAACAAGCGTTATAGGGATACCTGATATGGCCTTAAAAAATCTCGATGCCACTCCGCTCGACGATTTCATACCTATTCCTACGACAGAAACCTTTACATAACCGGACTGATAGGTTATATTTCCGTTAAAACCTTTAAGGAACTTACTTAAAGCATTATTTAAAAATTCTTTCTTATCTTCCACTATGGTAAAGGAAACAGTAAGGCCTCCGTCTGGTTTTATAATAGAAATCATATCTACATTGAGACCTTCCTTTGCCACACCTTCAAATACATTCAGTGCAAAATCATAATCGACTGCCATATTTGTTATTGTAACCTGTGTCTGATTTTCCATTACAGAAAGTCCTGTAACAACAGGCTGTTCTATCATCATATCTTCTGAAACCACGTAGCTTCCCTCCTCATCTGTCATGGACGAACCGCAGTAAATTGTAATACCGAATTTCTTCGCTACTTCTACAGAACGGCTGTGTAAAACCTTTGCTCCCAGACTCGCCATTTCAAGCATTTCGTCATAGGTAACATATTTTAATTTTTTAGCTTTCGAGTGTAATTTTGGGTCTACCGTATATATACCGGGCACATCGCTGTATATTTCACAGTTGACTCCCAGATCTGCTGCAAGAGCCACTGCAGACGTATCGGAACCTCCCCGTCCCAGTGTCGTGAGTTCACCGTCTTCGGTAATGCCCTGAAAACCCGTAACGACCACTACATTGTAATCATTCAGAACAGACAAAATTTTTTCTTTATTAAAAGATTTAATCCTTGCCTGAGTGTGATCATCAGTAGTCATGATACCTGCCTGAAAAGCATTCAGGGATATACTCTTAATATGTTTCGTATGAAGTGCCATAGAAAGTAATGCAGCAGAAACCTGTTCACCTGTCGTAAGAAGCATATCCATTTCCCTGCCTTCGGGATATTCCGTTATCTCTTTTGCAAGTCTTATAAGATTATCGGTAGATTTTCCCATGGCAGAAACAACTACTACGACTCTGAAATTCTGCTCTATTTTTTTCTCTATTCTCCCTGCCACATTCATTATACGGCCTGTATCCGCAACAGAACTGCCTCCGTATTTCTGGACTACTATATTCATAATATTGACTATAATCTCCTCAATTCTTCTATTAATTTTGTTTTTTCTCTTGTTTTCTCATCCACTACTTTAATAACTTTCGCAGGAACTCCGGCAACGACAGTAAAGGGTTTTACGTCGGAAATAACCACGGAACCTGCTGCAACAACAGCTCCTTTGCCGACTGTTACCCCTTCAAGTACAACTGCATTTGCTCCCATAAGAACATTATCTTCTATAACACTTGATTTTTCACTGGGAGGTTCTATGACTCCCGCAATGACAGAACCTGCTCCTATATGGCAGTTTTTACCTACAATGGCTCTTCCTCCGACAACGACATTCATATCTATCATAGTTTTTTCACCGATGGAAGCGCCTATATTCAATACGGCTCCCATCATTATGACAGCTCCGTCACCTATGTCCACATGGTCTCTTATTATTGCTCCCGGCTCTATTCTCGCGTTATATTTACTCAGATCCGCAAGAGGTATGGCAGAATTCCTGCACGGCAATTCATGTTTACATTTTTTTATAAAATGTTTATTCTTCTCATAAAATTCCTGAAATTCAGAAAGTTCACAGAAAAGGACACCGAAATCTTTACCTCCAATAAAATCTAAAGAGGCAAAATCAATTTTATCCAGTTCTCCCGAAAGATACACCTTCATCGGAGATTTCCTGGGTGCCTGTGCAATATAGTTTATTATTTCGTATGAATCCATCATAATAAGTTCCTCCTTTTTTAATCGTGACGCGTGACGCGTAACGCGTGACAGGTAGTTTCGTGATGCGTGATGCGTGATGCGTATTTAATCCCAGGGCGTTTAATTTAATGCCCCTGCTCACTTTTCACTTTTCACTGCTCACCACACAACAGTGGCAAAATAATCATCAAAAGTCTCTCTCCTTCTTATTAATTTCACGGAACCATTTTCATTTAACACAAGCTCTGGAGACCTCAGTTTACCGTTATAATTAAATCCCATGGCATGACCGTGGGCGCCTGTATCATGAATTACTATTATATCTCCTGTGTCAATAGAGGGTAAGACCCTGTCTATGGCAAATTTATCATTATTTTCACAGAGAGAGCCTGTCATATCATATTTATGAGTGGCCTCGTCACGGTCTATTCCCATAACTGTTATATGGTGATAGGCTCCGTATATGTCGGGTCTCATAAGGTCTGCCATGGTGGCATCAAGACCTATGTAATTTTTATAAATTTCTTTCTTATGTATTACTTTCGATACAAGATAACCATAGGGCCCTGTTATAAATCTTCCGAATTCCGTAAATAATTTAAAAGGTTTTATATTGTCTTTTATTATGAGGACTTCGTAAAGGTCTTTTACATGTTCCGATATATCTTTCAGATCAAGAGGCTTTTCTTCAGGTCTGTAAGGTATTCCCAGACCTCCTCCCAGATTAAGGAAATCAATATCTATTGAAAGTTCTCTGGAAATTTCAACAACCAGTTCAAACATCATTCTGGCAACTTCAACAAAACACCGTCCGTCGAGTTCGTTTGAAACTATCATTGTATGAAGGCCGAATTTTTTCACGCCTTCCTCTTTCAGAATCTTATATCCTTCAAAAAGCTGTTTTTTCGTGAAACCGAATTTTGCATCTCCCGGCTCGCCTATGATATTATTCCACATAGCAAAAGTTCCGGGATTGTAGCGCAAGCATATAGTAGAAGGTATATATAAATGCTTCTTTAAAAAATCTATATGTGTTATATCATCCAGGTTAATTATGGCACCCATGTTCATGGCTTTTTCATATTCTTCATAAGGTGTATTGTTTGATGAAAACATAATATCTTCACCTGACACATTGCATTTTTCCGCCACCATAAGTTCTGCCATAGAACTGCAGTCAAGGCCGCATCCTTCCTCTTTCAGAATATCCATTATGTAAGGAGTGGGAGTTGCTTTTACTGCAAAATACTCCCTGAAGTCACACCATGAAAAAGTTCTGAGAAGATTTCTTACATTTTCCCTTATCCCTTTTTCATCATATATATAAAACGGTGTGCCGTATTTCTCTGCTATTTCAAGAATCTGTTCCCTGTTAAAAGGCAAAATTTTCAAAACGAATCCTCCCTGCTATAAAATAAATGATAGTAATTCTCCATATTAACCATATAACCTTTATTTAGATAAGAATAAATATGTTTGAATCCTTTTATATATTTCTACATCTAAAATGTAAAAGAAAAATAAGGAGGAACATGTATTATGGATAAAAAAATATTTATAAATGCAAAAAGTATTTATATGGTGTCAGGAGGTTTTCTATTCGGACTGTTTACTGCAATAATCCTTGTTTATATGTTAATGCCGGCGATGATGATTAACGTACATGAAAGTAAATATTCCTTTAACGAAACCATATCAAGACTGGAAAAAGCTATAGAAAATGAAAACTGGGAACATCCCGGAACAAGAAATCTACAGAAATCGATTACTAAAACCGGAATTGATTTTCCTAAAAAAGTTGTACTCATTGAACTATGCCAGCCGGAATATGCAAAAGATATACTCACTGATAATACACACCTTGCAACACTGATGCCATGTGCTTTTGCAGTATATGAAGGGAAAAATGGTAAAGTTTATATTTCAGGAATGAATACAGGACTTATGGGTAAAATGTTTGGAGGAAAAATTGCAGAAGTAATGGGTGAAAAGGTATCAAAAGATGAAGAAATTATACTTTCATCAGTTTTAAACTAGAAATAAAAAGCTTCTGCCCGGCAGGATCTGGAGAAGAAAAATTAGTTTTTTATATAGAATTAAAAATTAAATAAGGGTTAATTTATTATATGGAAAACAAATTATATAAGGCAAATGATTTTTCTTCGTAAGAGCCTGTCAGGCAGAAGCTGATAAAATGGTTACGAACTTATCTGGAGCGGTCCTTATTACGGCAATAGATAAAAAAGTATTCGAAAAAGCTTCTGTCTGGCAGCACTCTGAATGTATTATTGAGTTGAGCACAAGCATTTAATAAAGGTTTTCTTCACGTCACGGGTCACGCTAAAACTACCCTTTATAGCTTCTCACCAGGTTCATCTCCCGTCCTACCATGCGAAAAGCTCTTTTTTCTGCTTCATACATAATTTTTTCTTCATCAAGAGTCGTGAGATTACCTTTATCAAGCAATAATTTTCCGTCACATATAACATATTCTATATCGGCAGGATGGGATGTATAGACTATATTTGCTTTCACATCATGACATGGAGTCCAGTAAGGTTTTTTCCTGTTAAAAAGAATTATATCTGCCGGTGAGCCTTCTTTTATGACACCGCTGTCTTTAAATCCCATAAGAGAGGCAGAACCGCCTGTTGCAAGACGCAGAAGCACATCATTTGGGAAAGATGCAGGATCGCCTGTAAGATTTTTATGTACAAGCCCCGTAAGTCTCATGACTTCAAGCATATTCAGATCATTATTCGATGCGGGGCCATCTGTTCCGAGTCCGACTTTTACTCCTCCCTTCAGAAGTTTATCAAGGGGAGACATACCCATGGCCAATTTCATATAGGTTTTTGGAGTATGTGCCACATACACTCCTTTTTCCGAAAGTATTTTTATATCTTCATCCGATACTGATATACAGTGAGCACTTATACAGTGAGAGTCAAAAACTCCCGTATTTAAGAGATGCTCTACAGGGCTTCTGCCGTATTTTGCCATAGAGACAGAAACCTGTTCTTCAGATTCCGAAAGATGAAGATGAAGTCCTGTATCTAACTCCCTTGCTTTATCTGCCACAAGGACAAGAAAATCAGGAGGACACATATAGGGAGAATGGGGGCCGACGACACATTTAATTCTTCCTTCACATGAATTATGATATTCTCTTATAAAAGACAGTGTATCTTCAAAGGTTTTCTTCCCCACCTCCCCGTCTTTCCCGGTGCCGAACTGACACCATGCAAGAGTGGCTTTCATGCCTGATTCAGAAACTGATTTTGCAACCATATCCATATAAAAATAATGGTCACAGAATCCCACCGTGCCAGATCTTATCATTTCACAGCATGCAAGAGCGCTTCCCCGGTAAACATCTTCCGGCTCCATCGCAGATTCTGCAACCCATATCTTCTCATTGAGCCATCTGTCAAAAGGAAGATCCTCTGCCCAGCCCCTTTCAAGAGTCATGGCTGAATGACAGTGACTGTTAAAAAAAGCGGGGAGAGCAATATAGTTGTGTCCGTCAATAACCAGCTCAGGCGTAAAACCTTCCGGCACTGTACCGATTGAAAAAATATGTTTCCCTTCAATTGCTATGTCTGCATTGCTTAGAATATCATTCTCTTCGTTAAGAGTTATGACTGTAACATCTTTTATTAATATTGACATTAAAAACACTTCCTGAAAATAAGATTGAAGATTCGATAAACTTTGAATATTTCCTTTAAACTAAATAAGGGGCACTTTCGTGCCCCTTATTTACATGGAATTACTTAGAAGTAAGGGAACATGGGATACATGCCCATACCGAGTCCCATACCGAGGCCCATACCGAGGCCCATACCGAGTCCTCCGAGGCCCATACCGAGTCCCATACCAAGACCTCCCATACCCATGCCATATCCTCCCATGCCCATCATACCGAGTCCTCCGAACATAAGTCCGCCGAAGGGTATGCCGGACATCATAATGGAAGCCATGGAGAAAGAATTTAACATATTATAATAATTGTTAAGGGCTATAGGATTAATAGTGGGAGCAGCATTATATAATGCGCCGCAGTAAGGTGCTCCTACAGAGGTCATATTATTGCTCTGTCCTCCGTACATAGAAGCATTGCGGAAGCACTGATCTGCTTCAACATTATTTCCCAGAGCCTTGAGTATAGTTCCTTTACCCTTCCAGGCAGAGGCATACTGAGGATTTCTCTCGAGAGCTTTATTATAGCAGTCAAGAGCTTCACCTGTCCTGTTCTGCTGTTCCAGTGCAAGTCCTTTGCTGTACCAGCCTTCTGCTTTACCGGGATTGAGTGCTATAGCCTGGTCATAAAAAGCCATAGCATCCTGAGGTCTCTGTGCACGATGGGATGCAACTCCGTCATACATAACACTGTTATATTTAGCATCTACATTATTCGGATCCATTCTCAATGCTTCGTCTATACATGCCTTTGCATCGTGGAAATTGCCCTGTCTGAGAAGCATCATACCTCTCTCATTAAGAGAAGCCAGTTGCTGTGCTACCTGAGGGTTAATGGTATTACCTGTATTGGCATGTTTGAGAGAATCGGCTCTCTTTAAACATGCATCTGCTTCAGCATATTTACCCATATCCTGAAGGAGTAAACCTTTTTCCTGCCATGCTCCAATATGGTTCGGATCGAGTGAAATAGCCTTATCAAAAGATGCCAGTGCATCATCAAATCTCTTATCATCGGCACTGAGGGCTATTGCCCGTCCGAACCATGCATCTGTATTCTTCGGGCTTATTTCCAGAAGCCTGTCGTAATAAGGCACAGATTCGCCGAATTTACCCTGATTATGTAAGGTCTTTGCCATGTTCTCAAGGGCAAAAGTATCATTGGGATCAATCCTGAGGGCATTTCCAAAAGCTTCAAGGGCTGCTTCTTTATTACCTGCTCTGAGAGCATCTGTTCCTCTGTTATTATAACCGGTAACAGCTTTTATCTGTTCTGCATCAAGTGCACCTGAAGCACTGCCGGAAAGCTTTGCTATCTGTTCTTTAGCGAAGCTATTATTCGGGTCAATCTTCAGAGCATTGTTAAAAGCTGCAAGAGCTCCTGCTTTATCGCCTGACTGTAGAGCGTCTGTTCCTCTGTTATTATAATAGTTAGCGGCTTTTGCTTCATCTGCTCTGGTACCGGCATCAATCTTTTCAGCCCCTGTTTTATCAACATCTTTAAGTTCTTTCGGCTCTGCTTTTTGTTCAAGGGTTTTCATAGGTTCAGCCTTGAGATCTTCCAGATCCGGTTCTGCATTCTTATCAGGAATAGATGTTTCTACAAGTTCAGTTGCTCCTTTACCTGTTTCAATCTGAGCAAGAGGTTTCAGATGTTTCGTATCGGAAATATCCTTCATAGGAGTTGCCTTCGCATTGCCATGTAATGCTTTTGTACCTTTTACCGGCTTCATGGCAGTGCTTTTTGCTTTTTTTGTCTGATCGGTTTCATCTACAAGAGTCTTTGCAATTTCTTTCGAATTTTTAAGGGCTTTTGTAGATATACCGGTCTTTTGCTGAAACTCTTTCAGATCAGCGGCAGCTTCTGCAGCATCCTGACGGGGTGTGGATTTCTTAATTTTATCAATCTTTTCGAGTTTTCCCGAATCCACCTGCTGACTGTCACCCATACCGTCTCTCTCGAAATCTCTCTGTTCTTTCCTTGTAACAGTCTGAGCTTTAAGCTTTTTCTCTTCTGTAAGTTCCATAGCCATTCTATGGGCTTCATCGGAAGCTTTTCTGGATTCCTTCGCAGTAGCAGTAAAGTTCTCTACATCTGTATGATCAGCTACAAGCTGAAGTCTTTCTTCTGTCTCTTCCTTATCAGTGCTGGCAACCTTGTTAAATTCGGAGAGTTTCACTTCTCTGGGAGGTTTAGAAATTTTCCCTGAGAACTTGTTTTCATGAGAGCTTGCGATCTGCTGTGCTTTTCCTCTTACAGAAGGTCTTGTGAATTTCGGCATCTGCTCAAGCTGTGTCTGTTTCTTTTCCATTTCGGAATCAGTTCCGCCTGAGCTCTGGAAAGCGCCGCTTCTCTGGGCAGCTTCTTTCGATTCTTTAGCTGTTGCCTGAAAAGTTCCGGGGAAAAACTGCCCTGGCTTTTGCTGTGTTTTTTCTCCTTTTACCTGTTCTTTTCCGGGAGTTTTCACAGCTGTTCCGCCCTGAAAATTACCTTTAAGTTTAAATTCCTTCGCCTGTTCTCTGAGAAGATCAAGCTGCTTCATATTGGCATCTTTCTTTTCCTTCTCATCTTTGGGAACAAAAGCTTCACTGCCAAGAGTACCTGTTCCTTCACTCTTTTCTTTTTCTTTTTTCTTCTTGGCTTCTTCCTGTTTGGAGGCTTCGTCTGACTTTTCCGCGCCTTTCAACTTCTGGCTAAGGTTTTCGCCTGCTCTTTTGATCTGCTGCTGACCTTCCTGGGTTGTCTTTGCACTTCCGGCCGCACCTGCTCCCAGAGTCTGCATATTTTTCATTATGGAAGCGCTGTCAAATTTGCCGCCTACTCCACCTACCATATCTATCACTCCTTATTTAGTTAGAATGGAATGACTCTACTTTTATATCATAAAAAAAGATAGATCAATTTCACTTTATTATATCACAGTTTAAAATTTATATTTAAATAATTTGTTAACTTTATGTTAAAATTCTGTTAAAAAAAGGAATAAAAGATGTAATATAGAATTTAGTGATGGGTGATGGGTGATGGGTGATGGGTGATGGGTGATGGGTGATGGGTGATGGGTGATGGGTGATGGGTGATGGGTGATGGGTGAAATCGGCCATAATACATTATCAGTCACACGTTACAATAAAAGAATCCTCAATAAAAAATCCTCAATCAGGATAAGCATTCAGCTCCTGCGGGACTCTTGTGAAGATCTCAATAAAAAGTCTCAGGGAGAGTGATTATTTTGAAACATAAAGGTATAACCCTTGTAGAAGTGCTTATTGCTACAGGACTTATGGGCATACTTCTTTCCATGACAGGTTTTATATGTGTTGACGGCATAAGAGCCTTTCATAGAAGCAGGTTTAGACTTACTACACAGCAGGAAGCCACCATGGCAACAGACAGACTATGCAGAGAACTCAACGAAACCCATTCCGATACCATTACACTTATTTATTCAGTTGAAAATGGCGGAAGCGATGGAAATTTCGATGCCATCTCTTTCGGCACCCCCAAAGATAATGACGAAGCCACCGGAAATATCAGGACAAATACTGCAACAGGCCGGTTTGAATGGGAAAGATTTATAGTTTATTCCAAAAAAGTGGGAGAAACAGATGTATACAGAAGTGTTATTAATAAACAGAGCCCTTCCGGCATCAATATTCCGTCACCTCTGTCCGAAAATACAGTAAAAAATGGAATAAAAGACATGCTCGGTTCAGGTATAAGAACATCTCACAGGAAAATGGCAAGAGACATATATAATATAAGTTTCATGGAACAAAAAATAGGCTCCGCCGTTCAGGGCATAAAAGTAAAAGTTATTTCCAGAGTCGTGTCAGGGAAAGACAATGCAGGTAATAAGACCTATGAGACGGCAGAACTTGTCACTTTTATAAGGCCATGGAAATAGTGGGATGTAATGCGTGATGCGTAATGCGTGATGCGTGATGGGCCTTTATTTAAATGCCTCTGACGGTAACTGGTCACTGGTCACTGGTCCAGCAGTTCCTTTACTGCTCCGGCAGCTTCACTTCTCACCGACTGATCTTCATCCTTAAGACCTGCATCAAGATATGGAAGTAATGTTTCTCCGTCATAAAGACGGGCCAGTGAAAGAATCATTTCAACTGCCATAGTTCTTATCGACGGCTCTGAATCTTTCTGAAATTTTTCTATATATGAAAAAATCAGTTTATCTTTATTTCTGTAACGTTCAAGTATGTCAGGAGGCAAATTTATGACAGACCTTTTATTTACCGTAATCTCAGGAGGTATTTCCTCATAAGAAAGAACAGAGAACTCCGGGAAAGGTCTTTCAATAAATCTCCTGAAAGCCAGTCTTATCCGGGAAGAACATAAAATCACCGGTGGAAGATTTCTTTCATTAAAAGCATCTAAATGTTCTTTAATAGAGGAAAGAATAAACCCTCCTGTTTCACCAGAAATTACCAGTGAGGAGATTTTTTTATTTTCTTTTATAGAACCGGCAAGAATCCTTTCCAGCTCTTCACCAATGGTTACAACATTTATGCTCCTTTCATCATCCTGAAGTGGGCTGCAAATAAAACGACAGAGGGATTGACGCACATATTCCGTTAAAAGATCTATATCTCTGGTAATAAGAACATATTTCTTTAAAGTTCTCATTATAAGAGCCATGTCTTTTATAGAAACTTTTTCTTTAAGAAGATTTTTAAGGATTCTGTGAATTTCCGTAATTCCTAATATTTCCGGATAAATTTCTCCTGCCGACAGGGGATTATTCCTTTTCAGTTCTTCCATAAGATATGATACTTTATTATAATCTATCAGTTCAAAGGCGTATTTATCTGCAATTTTTTTAACATGTATAGCAATAACACTTACAGGATCAAAAATCTTACAGCCAAGTTTTTCTGCTTCTTCCCTCTGATCACGGGTAATCCATACAGACGGTTTTCCATAATCAGGGTCAACAGAACCCTGGCCTTTAAGAGACTTTATCTGTTCTTCAGTTCCTGCGGCAAGAAGTTTATTTATTATAACTTCTCCTTTTGCCACTTCAATATCTTTGATTTTTATCATATAGCCGTTTGGTTTTAATTGTAAGTTGTCTCTGTATCTGATGGCAGGCATGCCACAGCCTTTATCCGCAATAATCTCTCTCCTTATGGACCAGATACGTTCAATAAGTGCTTCACCCTGATTGGGGTCAACAAGAGACAGAAGGCCACGACCTAAATCAATAGCAATCAGATCTATCTCGATAGAAAATCCCGGCGGATAATCAGTATTTACTTCCCGGAGGGCTTCTCCGTCACCTCTGTCGGAGGGGTTCAGCAAGGATTTACCACTTTCACACAGGTCTTTCTTTTTTTTCTGTTTCTCTAATACCTCTGTTTCTGTCACAGGTGTACCAAATAATTTCTTTATTGCTCCGGCAGCTTCAAGACGAACATTTTGAACTTGGTCCAGAAGGCCTCTGTCCAGATATGTCAGTAATTTATCCAGGTCATATTTATCAGCAATGGAATCAATCATTTTTATTGCTGTACATCTCATAGAAGGATGGGAGTCATTCTGAAATTTCTCTATATATGAAACAATCAAATTCTCTTTATTATTATATCTGTCAGCCATTTCATCAGGTAATGACAGAGTAGCTGCAGAAACCACCTTTATCCCCGGAGCAATCTCATTATAAGACAGTACAGGAAGGTCAGGGAAAAAATTTTCAGTAACTTTCCTCAAAAACAGTCTTATTTGAGGATGACATAAAATTACAGATATGAGACGTCCGTCCTTCATGGTATTTATATGTTCATTCAGAGCATTCAGAATAAACTCTTTCAGCAGGGAATCTAATTTAAATTTCCTATCATGGTCTTTTTTTATAAAAGAGGCAAGAATCCCGGTCAATCTTTCTTCAATGGTTATAGCATAAATAGTATTTTCACTATCTTTATATTCTCTGCAGATAACATGACATAAAGACTGACGGACATATTCTGTCAGTCTGTCAGTATCTATTTCAACGGAAGCATAATGTGCCATGCTTTCCATTATGGTAACCATATCTCTTATAGAAATTCTTTCCCTGAGCAGGTTATAAAGAATTTCATAAATTTCCTGACATGTAAAGGATTTCGGATAAATTTCCTCCGCCAGCAGAGGGCTATTTTTTCTGACTTCCTCAAGTATCTTAAAGACAATCTCATAATCTAACATTTCAAAGGCGTACCGTCTGATAGTATCTGTAACCTGTGTGGCTATAACACTTACCGGGTCAAAAATCATGGCTCCCAGTTTTTCCGCTTCTCCCCTCTGACCGGCAGAGATCCATACTGAAGGCATGCCAAAAGTAGGGTCCCATACTCTTAATCCTTCCAGAGTATCAAGACTCTTTCCCGGTGCTATGGCAAGAAATTTATTTATTATGACACATCCTTCTGCAATGACATTATCTCTGATCTTAATAATATAGCTTTGAGATTTCAGGTTTTTATTATCTCTGAATCTGACAGGAGGAAGAATAAACCCCATTTCCAGGGCAATATGTCTTCTTATTGACGTGACACGATCGAGAAGTTTAGCCCCTGTGCCGGGATCTACCAGAGGGATAAGGTCTGTGCCAATTTCAATACACATTGTATCTACTTTCATTAAATTCCTGAGTTCATCTTCCGTCTTCTTCTTTTCCTCTTTTTTTTCTTCTAAAACAGGGCCATCAGGAACAAGAGAAAGATAACACATTACCGGGTCGAAATCATTTTCTTTTTTGTTATTCATGACTGCAGTCTCCGATATTTTTAATGAGTTTTGTAAGATCCTTTCTTACAACCCTGCCGGGGAATACTTTATTGAGTTTTTCATCGAGAGTCATTTGCAAGCCTTTCTAGAAGAATTTTTCTTTTTTCGATATATTCATCAACTTTTCTGGTAAAATCAGATGTTACGTTCATATGATTTTTTACGTAAGAAACAGGTAATTCAACTTTATCTGACATAATTTCTTTTTTATTCTCAGAAAACATAAATAATCACCAACTTATTATATAAATTTACCATAGAACATTGGCTTCAATTACCTGGATGTCAAATTTAATATAAATTCCTTCTATTTTTTAATCTTTTTGAAGGGGGTTACTGTGTACTTTTTGGGGATTTAACTATGAAAATTTATTCAGGCGAACTATGCCCATAATTTATATTATCCTTTATAAAATCAATTATAACTGATAAGTCAGATGGCTGTTGATATTGGATATAATCTGCATGGAAGACACCGAATTACTTAATCAAACATAACTCAAAATCCCAACTTCTGTCTGACTATCAATCTTATTCAAAATAGTATCAATTTTTTCCATAACAGGATCTTCAATTAAATATTCACCACAATTTTCGCATTGTAAAACAGGCATTTTTTTTACAATAACAATAGTAATATAGTTTGTTTTAAATGGAAAATCCGTAATAATTCTTTCCAGATTCCCTCCACAAACATGACAGATCATATTTTTTTCCTCCTTTTTAAGTCTTCCTCCCACTTATCAGGAGAAGGTTTATAAGCTGTAATTATTCTTATATTGTTATTTACTTCATCCTTTTACTTTCATATATAAATCACCATGTATATTTTAAAGCCTTTAGAGCAATAATGTCAATTACAATGTTTATAATACATTTCCAATAGAAAATCCTATTGTA